>DATMML010000022.1 GCA_035570235.1 Vicinamibacteria bacterium
TACAGCCGACACTGCCTTCTTTACTCGAGGTCAACACTCGGGAATTCAAGGGTCTGGAGTGTTGTGGGTTGCACCGGGGGCGTCCGATGCTCCTCCTTTAACTCTCAGGCGCGGCAGCGCCCAGGCAAGGCCTGCGCTTGGCCTTGACGCCCTCGGAGGTCCCACTCCGCCACTCTTGTAATGCAACTCAGCGATGGCCGCGGAATGCCGCGATCTCGGGCTGGGGCGGATCGGCTAAGGAGGAGGCGCGAGATTGACGGCCCTTGGCCTGACCGTAATCGACAGTCAACGTCACAAGAAAGCTGTTGCTGTCGGTCCCGAACAAGTCTCCCACGCGGCTTCGGCCCATGTTGCCCACATAGGCGAAATCCAA
The DNA here is from genome assembly GCA_035570235.1 of Vicinamibacteria bacterium. NCBI lineage: Bacteria > Pseudomonadati > Acidobacteriota > Vicinamibacteria > Vicinamibacteria bacterium. The sequence continues at coordinate 374 of DATMML010000022.1, forward strand.
TCGGAACGGGGCGAACTTTCCTGAAAGGCCGACCGTAGGGGAGGTCTCGTCCAGACCGCACCTTGCCGTGAGCCGCCCCTGCAGCAACACCTGTTCGAAGCCCAGGTTGGGGTGATAGACGAGTGTGTGCGTTCCAGCGAGAGCGTTCTGGCGTTGGAGACGGGTTGCGCCGACATCGACCAATGCCCCCTGCCATGGGGAGATGGAAACGCCCAACCGGTACTCCGTGGTGTGGACCATGCCCTCATTGACACCTGCAGAGTCGGTCCGGCGCTCAAGGTCCCTGTTCAACAGACCCCGAAAGCCGAGGAGCACCCGCTTCTCGGGTTGCCAAGCCACACCGAACCCGCCGGATGGGCGCCACTCCGTTTCGTACCGTACACCCTTCTGCTGAGGGCTCTGGTTGGCTTCGAATTGGGACGTCTCGTGAGACAACAGCACGCCGACGGAGAGTCCTTTTCCCAACGGCATGGCAATCTTCGAGAAGACGGCATGATCGGAACCCTTCCCGATCAGTGGAACCGAACCGGGGCCCAGCCCCGGAGCCTTGGCCGTGAAATGCACATCGTTGGTGTCCTGGAACATTGCGATCACGTAGATCGTCAGGCCATGCCAAAGGGAGGGCGTGGTCAGGCCGACGGCCGCAAAATGGAAGTCGTTGCCGTTCGTGTAATGGGTATCTCCGTAGTCGACGAGCGCTGTGTCCGCGTCCCGCCACACGAGGGCATAGTTACCCCAGGTAGCCCCGTCCCCGCCGAAGCCGATCGAACGGACCCCTTTCTTGATCTGGCCGGATGAAAACTCGCGTATCGAGAGCTCTGGCGACTGGGCGTGTGCCCAAGCCGGAAAAGCACAAACACTCCCCACGAACACGCCGAGCGCCGGCCAGGAGAACCGGGGTCGCCTCGCTTCGCACCCGCCAAGCCCGAGAGCGCCCGAGGCTCCGGCCTTCTTCTTGCGACACCGGGGTCTTGCGCTACCACCTTTCATCACACCCCACCAGTTAGGCGAGAAGGAATTCAATCCTTGGCGACTTAACCCCTATCTCCAACGTGGAAACCCAGACCTCTGATTGTCATCGTCTCTACTTGCGGTGTCGACGCGATAGGCGGACAGATCAGATGCCCGAAGGCCCGGGTCAGATGATAGCGACAGCGCTCGCCAAAAACACTTCTCCCCCCTGTCTCCGGCCTCTGCACCAACTGACGCAGGCGGCGTTGGGCATGCGCCCCAGGCGGACAGAGTCGCTTAAGATAAAGAGGAGACCTTCCATGCAACTCAGATGTCTTTCGGTGCTCATTGTCACGACTGCGTTCGCGGTGATGAGCCAGCCCGCCCGGACGAGCAGACTGCCTACGAAGGCTTCGGCCCAAGCTTCCCCATCTACGCCAATGGCGGTACCGGCTTCAGCGGTCCCTGGACTCAGGGCGGATTCAACCTGCACCAGATGGTGCACCTCAACTGCACGTTATCGTCGAACACCAAGCCGCCGCTGCTGCTCCTGGGGCATCTGCTCCGCCCCTAAGTCCTTACCGATGCTGTCATAGCAAGGGGAACGACGCTTTCTCCTTTAGGCTGGCATTGGATGTGCCACTCTGCGCACGGGGGCTCGTGTACCCCCCCCAACTCCTCCTGGAGGGGAGATAACGACATGCTGAAGAAACTCGCTTTGCTGGTCGCGTTTGTCTTCGCCTTCGGCGTCACCATGACGCTGCCGGTCGCTGCTCAGGCACAGGAGAAGAAGGAAGACAAGAAGGAAGACAAGGCCGAGAAGAAGGCGGACAAGAAGGAAGACAAGAAGGAAAAGAAGGACAAGAAGAAGGACAAGGCCGAAAAGAAGGCGGACAAGAAAGAAGACAAGAAGGAAGATAAGAAGGAAGACAAGAAGTAAAAGTAGACCCGCTTCGAACGTCCTTCAGCACGAAAGGGGGGCTACCCGGCCAAGAGTAGCCCCCCTTTTCCTGTTTCTCGTTCCCTTCCGTGAGGAGCCACCAAACACTCGCTTAGATTCGTAGCATTGCCCAGGAAGAGTTGCGCTCAGAAACCGATTGCGCAAACTCACCGTGAAGGAGGCCCCTGGAGTCACCACACCGGCAGAGTCAACGTCCCGGCGGGACTCGTCGACGGACGCGTCATCGATCGCAATCCCTAGGTTCGGTTCTCAACCCCGGTGAAGGGCCAGCGCCGAACCCGCCAGGACCAGATGACGAAGAAAACGAGGCCGACACTGAGCGTCCCGAGGCCGAAAAGGATCACCCTCGGCTCCGTGGTGGCAAAGACAAAGATCCAACCGCCCAAGGCGACAAGGCTCGGCAAGGGATAGAGCCAAATCTTATAGGGGCGGGACATGCCCGGCTTGCGCCTTCTCAGAAGGGCAACCGCCCCGATCTGGCCCATGAACTGGATGAGGATCCGGGTCGTGACGAGGGCGTCGATCACCAAGCCCAGGGAGAGGAAGCTGCACGCGATCGCGATGAGGCCAACCACGAGCAGGGAGATGTAAGGGAAGGGTCTTTTCGGGTGGAGACGGCCAAACGCCCGGAAGAAGTACCCGTCGTTGGCGGCGGCGTAGGGGATGCGAGAGTAGCCGAGGAGAAGGGCGAAGACGGAGCCGAACGCCGTCCAGAGGATTGCGGCCGTGAAGAATGACGCGACGGTCTTGCCGTAGATCTTCTCCATGAAAATCGAGACCACGAACTTGGACTGCGGGTGGTCCCCCGGGGGGACGAACTCCCGCCAGGGGACGACGCCGATCACGGAGAGGTTGATCGCGAGGTAGATGAGGGCCACCCCCACGATGCTGAGCAGGATGGAGCGAGGGATCACGCGCCCCGGATCCTTTACTTCGTCGCCGATGTAGCAGATGTCGTAGTAGCCAAGGTAGTCGTAGATGCCGACCCGCGACGCCGCCCCCAGGCCGATCAGGAAGCCGAGCGAGAAGTTGAATGCTCCGGGCGGGAAGTCGAAGGCGAGCCGCGGGTCGAAATGCCGGGCGCCGCTCACGATCACGGCCAGGGTGGTCAGGATCGTCCCCCCCCAGAGAGCGAGGGTGAGGGGGCCCAGGGATCCCAGAGGCCGGTAAAGGAGCACGAGGTTCAGGACCCCCACTCCCGCCGCCACGAGCGCGAAGTCAAAGTCCGTCAGGGACGGCCACAGGTAGCCAAGGTACTGCGAGAACCCGATGTATCCCGAGGCGATCTCCAACGGGCCGCTCAGGATGAACTGCCAAATGAAAAGGAAGGCGGCGAGCCGGCCCCACGTCTCGGGGCCGTACCCCTCCCGCAGGTAGACGTAGGTCCCGCCTGACCCGGGCATGGCCGCTCCCAGCTCGCTCCAGACCATGCCGTCCGGAATCACGATCAGGAGGGCGACCAGCCAGCCCAACATCGCCTGCGGCCCGCCGAGGGCGCCCATCAGGAGGGGGATCGTGATAAACGGCCCCACTCCGATCATGTTCGTCATGTTGAGGGCCGTGGCTTGGAGCAGGCCAAATCGGCGGGGTAGCGCCGGACGGCCGTCGCGTGCGGAAGGCCCGAAGGCGTCGGGATCCGTCGCTGGCGGGGTCATGGAGTTCTCCAAAGAGGGGTCGTGCGACACAGGGTCCGCTTACGCCGGGATCTACGGGGCCGCCGGCCCCATTCCGGGGTCATCTCGTGACGGCCCCGATCCTATACGATGCGGGTGCCCAAACGGGCCGGGGCTCGACGCGTGCTCGACGAGGGGTCGCCCGTGGGCCGGTCGGGCCCAACGAGAGCGTTCAAGACGCGCCTGCTGGTAAAGCGAGACCTGTCCCGACCGGCGGTGTGCGGCTCGTCCCGCTCGTCAGGGTGGAGGGTCACCCTGAGCTGGCCGCCCCCCAGTTCCCTCGCCGTCGACAGGTTCCTTAGCGAGGGTGGGCGGGGTTCCGTCTAGGGGAAGCGTGAACTTGAATGACGCCCCGCCGCGGGGACGATTCTCAACCCAGATACGCCCACCATGGGCCTGGATGATGGCCCGGCAGATGGCGAGCCCGAGGCCCACGCCGGGCCGTCTCTCGCTGGACGCCCGGCGGAAGGGCTCAAAAATGCGCCCCTCCTCCCCGGGGGGGATGCCCGGCCCCTGATCGGCCACCTCCACCAGGATCTCCCCGTTTCCCGCCCGAGCCCCGATCTCGATCTCGGCCTCGGCGGCCGTGTATTTGAGCGCGTTCTCGAGCAGATTGACGAGGACCTGCTCGACGAGCACGGTGTCGAGGGGCACAAGGGGCAGGTTCTCCGGCAAGTCCGTCCGCACCCGGCGCCCCCGCAGCCTCTCCTCCATCTGGGTGAGGGCGGCCCCCACCGCCTCCTCGAGCGGCTGCCATTCCTTGTTCAGGGTGATGGCCCCCGCCTGCAGGCGGGTCATGTCGAGCAGGTTGCGAACGCGTCGGTTGAGCCGCTCCGCCTCCTCGCGGATGGTTTCCAGGAGGTCGTGCCGCACGCTGGAGTCGAAGGAGACCTGTCGGTCCAGGAGAGTCGTGGCCGCCCCCTCGATGGCGGCGAGCGGGGTGCGAAGGTCATGGGAGACCGAGCTCAAGAGCGCGCTTCGCAGCCTTTCGCGCTCGGACTCCAAACGCACGCGCTGTGTTTCCTCGACCAGGCGGACGCGCTCCAGGGCCACGGCGGTCTGGGCCGCGAAAGCGTCCAGCAAGCGTCGCTCTCCCGAATCCTCCAACCGGCTGCGGTCCTTGGGAACGATGCTGAGAACTCCCAGCTTCCCTCGCGAGGTCACGAGGGGGAGGTGGAGGCCCAATGCACCCGGGAGCGTGCTCGTGGAGAGGCCTGCTTCGCGCCCGTTGGTCCACACCCATTGGGCGACGCCCCTTTCCTTGGTGTCGAGATCCAAGCGCTCGTCCGTCCGAAAGAGGACCTTCAGCCCGCCCGCCTCGTCCGGTGCCCAGATGGCCACCGCGCTGTCGAAGAGGCGGGCGATATGCCGCGCCGCCCCTTCGATCAGGCCCCGGTTCTCCATGCTTCGGGCCAGCTCCCGGCTCATGTCATAGAGAGCGGCGGTGTGCCGTTCCCGCTCCCGCGCCGCCTGCGCCTGGTTACGGACCCGGCGGGTGAGATCGCTGATCACGACCGCCACCAGGAGCATGACCACGAAGGTGACCACGTGCCGGAGGTCGCTGACGCTGAACGAGAAGTAGGGGGGGATGAAGAAGAAGTCAAAGGCAAGTACGCTGAGGGCGGCGGAGAAAAGGGATGGGCCGTAGCCCAAGCGGAGCGAGGCGATCACGACGCTCAGCAGATAGACCATCACGATGTCGGTGAGGTAGTCGGGGCCAAAGGCCACCCACCCGAGGCCGGTGGCGAGGGCCACGAGCGCGGCCGCGGCCGCATAGCCGGCTCGCCCAGGCTCTCGGTCGCTCCGGCGATCCGGGACCCACTCCGCGGTCTCCGCCCCCCCCGCGGTCACGTAGATGTCGATGTCGCCGGTGTGGCGGACCAGGTCGTCGACAAAGCTCCCGACCAACCGCTCGCGCCATCCGCGGTTTCGGGGCTTGCCCACCACGATCTTGGTCGCGTTGCGCTCCCGAGCCAGGCGCACGATCGCCTCCGCGGCCCGCTCATCGCTGAGGGTCTCCACATCCGCCCCCAGCTGGGCGGCGAGGCTGAGGTTTTGGGATAGGCACGTGCGGTCCTCCTTGGACAGCCGGATCGAAGCCGGGGTCTCGACGTAGACCGCGAGCCAGGGCGCATGCAACCCGCGCGCCATGCGGCAGGCGTCGCGGATCACCCGCGCCGAGTGCGGACTCCAGCTCACGCACACCAGGATCCGCTCCGAAGCCGCCCAGGTGGTCTCGATCCCCTTGGCGCGACGGTACTGGCGCATCTCGGCATCGACCCGCTCCGCGGTGCGGCGCAGCGCGATCTCGCGCAGGGCGATCAGGTTCCCTTTGCGGAAGAAGCTCTCGATGGCCCGGTGCGCCTGCTCTGGTACGTAGACCTTGCCTTCGCGCAGCCGCTCGAGGAGCTCGTCCGGCGTGAGGTCGACGAGGCGAATCTCCTCCGCCGTCTCCAGGATCGAATCCGGAACCGTCTCGCGGATGGTCACGCCGGTGATCTGGGCCACCACGTCCGTGAGGCTCTCGACGTGCTGGACGTTCAGGGTCGTGTAGACGTCGATGCCCGCCTGTAGCAGCTCCTCGACGTCTTGCCAGCGCTTCACGTGCCGGGAGCCCTCGGCGTTGGTGTGGGCGAGCTCGTCGACGAGGAGCAGGCCGGGACGTCGGGCGAGGGCCCCATCGAGGTCGAACTCTTCGATGATGATGGATCGGTAGGGCACCCTACGCCGCGGCAACACCTCCAGGCCTTCGAGAAGAGCCGCCGTCTCCTGCCGGCCGTGGGGCTCCGCCACCCCCACCACCACGTCCCGGCCCTCCCCGCGCTCGCCCTGGGCCGCCTCCAGCATGGCGTAGGTCTTGCCGACCCCCGGGGCCGCCCCGAAAAAGACCGTCAGCTTCCCCCGCCGCGCGCGCCGCTCTTCCTCATCCACGCTGCGCAGGAGCTCGTCCGGGTTGGGACGCTCAACGGACACGATCGGAACCAAGCCTTCCTAGGGCGCCTTCTGGCCGTGGGCGGCCATTTCGCAGCCGTCGGGGGGAACCTATCCTCTTTGTCGAACCGGGTCTAGGCCCAGGTCAGGGGGCGCCTTTCGCTCCCGGCACCTGGTGTCCGAGCTCCTGGTCGAGGGCGAGGTTCAGCAAGAGCACGTTCAGCCGGCGTTCGCCCAGGAAACCGAGATCGCGGCTCTCGGTGTAGGCCGCGACCAAGGACTTCACGCGTTCCTCGTCGACGGCCCGGGCCTGGGCTACACGTGGCACCTGCCAGAAGGCGGCTTCGGGGGAGATGTGCGGATCGAGGCCACTGGCCGACGTGGTTGCGAGGTCCGCGGGCACGGGGTCGTGGGCGCCAGGATTCTCCTTGCTCAGGCGGGTCACCTCTGCCCCGACGCGGTCGCGGAGCTTGGCCGAGGTGGGACCCAGGTTGGAGGCACCGGAGTTGGTGGCGTCGTATCCATCCCCGGCCGCAGAGGGTCGCGGATGAAAGTAGGCCGGGCCCGCGAAGGCCTGTCCAATCAGCTCCGAACCCACGATCCGCCCCCCGGGCCCCGTGACCAGGCTCCCATTCGCGCGGCCCGGGAAGAGGGTCTGGGCGAGAACGGTCATGGCCAGTGGATAGGCCAGGCCCGTAAGGGCCAGGGTGACGATGGTCAACCGGAACGCAATGTCGAGGGTCTTGAGCATGAGGGCCTCCTAGACCATACGGACGAACTCGAGGACGATATCGATGAGCTTAATGCCCAAGAAGGGCGCTATCACACCGCCCACTCCGTAGATGAGCAGCGAACGCTTGAGGACCGCGGCCGCTCCCAGAGGACGGTACCGTACGCCTTTCAGGGCCAGCGGTATCAGGAGCACGATGATGATCGCGTTGAAGATGACCGCGGACAGAATCGCGGTCTGCGGGTCCAAATGCATGACGTTTAGGGGAGCGATCTGCGGGAACACCCCCACGAACAGAGCGGGGAGGATGGCGAAATACTTGGCTACGTCGTTGGCGATGGAGAAGGTGGTCAAGCATCCGCGGGTCATCAACAGCTGCTTCCCCACCTCCACGATCTCCAGGAGTTTCGTGGGGTTGGAGTCGAGGTCGATCATGTTCCCGGCTTCCTTGGCCGCCTGGGTGCCCGTATTCATGGACACCGCGACGTCTGCTTGGGCGAGGGCGGGCGCGTCGTTTGTCCCGTCTCCCGTCATCGCGACCAGCTTGCCCTTGGCCTGTTCGGCCCGGATCAACTCCAGCTTCTGAACGGGCGTGGCCTCGGCCAGAAAATCGTCGACCCCTGCTTCGGCGGCGATGGCGGCCGCCGTCAAGGGATTGTCGCCGGTGATCATCACCGTGCGTATCCCCATGGCCCGGAACCGCTCGAACCGCTCGCGTAGCCCTCCCTTCACCTTGTCCTTGAGGTGGATGACCCCCAGCAAGCGGAGACCCTCAGAAACGAGGAGGGGCGTTCCCCCGGATTCGGCGATCCGCCGGACCATGCCGTCCGTCTCTGCGGGGATGCTCCCGCCGAGGGACCGCACGTGGCTCAAGATGGAGTCCGGAGCCCCTTTGCGGATCTGGCGACCGTCCAAGTCCACTCCGCTCATCCGCGTCATCGCGGAGAACGGGATGAAGGTGGCCTGCAGCTCATGGATCTCCCGCGCCCGAAGCCCGTATTTCTCCTTGGCGAGCACGACGATGGAGCGGCCCTCCGGCGTCTCGTCGGCAAGGCTGGCGAGCTGGGTCGCCTCCGCCAGCTCCCCCGGGCTGCAGCCCCCCACGGGGAGGAACTCGGTCGCCATGCGGTTACCGAGGGTGATAGTGCCGGTCTTGTCCAAGAGTATGGTATCGACGTCGCCCGCCGCCTCCGCCGCCCGCCCGCTGAGCGGGATCACGTTGCTGCGGACGAGACGGTCCATGCCTGCGATCCCGATGGCGGAGAGCAGCCCGCCGATCGTGGTGGGAATGAGGCAGACGAGCAGGGCCACCACCACGGGGACAGAGATGCTGACGCCCGAGTAGACGGCAAAGGGAACGAGGGTCACGCAGGCGATCAGGAAGATGATGGTCAAACCCACGAGCAGAACGTGCAGGGCTATCTCGTTCGGAGTCTTCTGACGCTTCGCTCCCTCCACCAGCTGCACCATTCGGTCGAGGAAGGACTCCCCCGGGTTCACGGCGATACGCACCACGATCCGATCCGAAATGACGCGCGTTCCACCGGTTACGGCCGAGCGGTCCCCGCCGCTCTCGCGGATGACGGGAGCCGACTCTCCCGTGATCGCGGACTCGTCCACGAACGCCACACCTTCGATGACGTCGCCGTCACCGGGAACGAGTTCCCCCGCCTCCACCACCACCACGTCGTCCTTGCGCAGATTGGAGGCGGGGATGCGCTCCTCCTTATTGTTCCGGAGAAGGCGGGCGATCGTGTCGCGGCGCAGGCCCTTGAGGGCGGCGGCCTGCGCCTTGCCCCGCCCTTCCGCGACCGCCTCCGCGAAGTTCGCGAAGACGACCGTGAACCAGAGCCAGAGGGCCACGTTTCCTGTGAACCAGGCGGGAGGGGCGCCTGCGGCCGGGGCGACAAGGTCGCGCACCCAGACGAGGGTCGAGAGCACGCTCCCCACCTCCACCACGAACATCACGGGGTTCTTGGCCACCTGCCGGGGGGAGAGTTTCAGCATGCTGTCGATGATCGCCCGCTTCAGCAGGGTGGGCTCGAAGGCCGATACCGCGCGCACGTTCGAGGCAGCCATCAGTACACCTTTCCGTTCAAGGCCAGGAAGTGTTCGACCACTGGGCTCAGGCAGAGGGCCGGGAAAAAGGTCAAAGCTCCCACGATCACCACCACCCCCACCAAAAGCACCACGAACAGGGCCCCGTTGGTGGGGAAGGTGCCTGGCCCGGGAGGGCTGACCTTCTTTCCCGCGAGCGCGCCCGCGATGCCGAGGGCGGGGATCATCATCCAGAAACGGCCGGCCAGCATGCCCAGCCCCAGCGCGACGTTATAAAAGGGGGTGTTGCCGTTCAGGCCCGCGAAGGCGGATCCGTTGTTTCCGGCCACGCTTGTGAAGGCGTAGAGGATCTCGGTGAGTCCGTGGGGCCCCGTGTTGCCGAGAGTGGAGGTCCCGTAGGGCTCGACGGCCGCCCAGCCGCTCAGACTAAGAATGATGAGCGGGAATACCAGCGCGTAGAGCATGGCGAGCTTCACTTCCCGAGTTTCAATCTTCTTGCCCAGGTACTCGGGCGTCCGCCCTACCATCAGACCCGCGATGAAAACGGAGAGGATGGCCATGACCAGGATCCCGTAGAGCCCCGCCCCCACCCCGCCGAAAACGACTTCTCCGAGCTGGATGTTGAAGAGGGGGACGAGACCCCCCAAGGGTGTGAAGCTGTCGTGCATGGCGTTGACCGCCCCGCACGAAGCGTCGGTGGTGACGGTCGCGAACAGGGCCGAGTTCGTGGCCCCGAAGCGGACCTCTTTCCCTTCCATGTTGCCCGCGGCCTGGTTCACGGCGAACCCTCTCAGCGCCGGGTTGCCTTTGGACTCCGCCCAATACGCAACGGTTACCCCCACGAAGAACAAAAGCGCCATGGCGGCAAAGAGAGCCCAGCCCTGTCGGCGGTCGTTGGCCATTCGGCCGAAGGTGTAGGTGAGGCCGGCCGGGATCATGAAGATCAGGACCATCTCCAGGAAGTTGGTGAGCGGGGAGGGGTTCTCGAAGGGGTGGGCGCTGTTGGCGTTGAAGAAGCCGCCCCCGTTCGTTCCCAGCTCCTTGATCGCCTCCTGCGAGGCCACCGGGCCCATGGCGAGAACCTGCTTGCCTCCCTCCAGGGTCGCAATTTCTCGGTAGGGGGCGAGGTTCTGGATCACGCCCTGGGAGGCGAGCATCAGACCGAAAACCACGCTCAAAGGGAGCAGGATGTAGAGGGTCGAGCGGACCACGTCCGCCCAGACGTTTCCGATCGTCCCCGGCGCCTTCCCGTCCGATCGTCTAGTGATCCCGCGGGCCAGGGCGAGGGCGACCGCGATCCCGACCGCTGCGGAGGTGAAGTTGTGCCAGGCGAGGCCGGCCATCTGGGTGAGGTAGCTCATGGTGGCCTCGCCCGTGTAGTTCTGCCAGTTGGTGTTGGTGGTGAAACTGGCGGCCGTGTTGAAGGCGAGGCCCGGCTCGACAGCGGGAAACTTCTGCGGGTTCAAGGGGAGCAGGTGCTGCAGCCTTTGCAGCGCATAGGTGACCAGCAGCCCAAAGACACTGAAGGCAAGCACGCCGAGGGTGTATTCCCGCCAGCCCTGCTCTCGTCGCGGATCGATCCCGCACAGCCGATAGACCACTCTCTCCAGGGGCCCGAGGACGCGCCTGAGCCAGTGTCCGTCGCCCTCCAGGACTCGAAACATGAAATTCCCCATGGGCCTGGTGAGGGCCAGGATCACGAGGAAGAAGAGCAAGATCTGCAGCCATCCATTCGCGGTCATCGCATCACTCAGAAGCGCTCCGGGCGCAAGAGGGCGTAAACGAGGTAAACGAGCACCAGCAAGGAAATGACGAGGCCCAGGAAAAGCTCAAAGCTCAAGGGCGCCTCCTCAGAGTCGGTCGCAGCCCTGGACGTACAGCCAGGACAGGGCGAAGAAGGCCAGAGTGGTCAGAACAAACACGAGATCGAGCATTAGAACCTCGTCCGAGACCCCTTGGGTACTGCAGGGCGCGGAATCAGAGCTTTACGAGGAAAGCGAACGTGAGTCGGTTCTCGGACTTACGAAGATCCGGAGAAAAGCCCGGAACCGCTGAACCAGCGGGCCCTACGTTGCCTCCTGGCGGCGTCACCCCTCCCGACCCCGAAAAGTAGGGGACGTTTGCCGCCCGGTGATTGCCCTCCAGCCGAAAAGTCACGAACTGATTCGGCATGTAGTCTAGCGTCACTTGCATGTCCCAGGCCTTGAACACGTCGCCCGGGTTGGCGGTGAAGTACGGCGTTCCCGAGAAGGCCGTCGCACCGTTGATGGGCGGCACCAGCACCAGGTACCGCCCCGGGTTGGTGATGGCCCCACCGCCGATCGTGAAGCCGTAGCGGCCGTGATCGAGCCACAGCCGGTTGTAGGCCATGAAGCCGAGGAAGTACTGCGACGGGCTCAGGGCGGTGCCGCCCGAGCAACTCACGCCACCGCCGTACTCGCATCCCGCGTCGAGGGTGAGGGAAGCCGCGGCCTTGAGCCCTCCCTTGTCGTAGTACTTGACCATGACGCTGTCATCGGTGTGGACGCGTTTGCGGTCCGGGGTGGCGAGCGTGTCGGCGCCGAAGTACTGGTTGCCGAGGAGCGAGAGCCAGCCGTTCGGGCGCCAGAGAACCTGAAGCCCGAGCCCGGGTGTGTTGTTGAACTTACCGTACGACTGCCAACCGTTGATGAACCAGGGCTCGATCTTCAGCTTGTCGTTCGGGAAGATCTGGACGCGCATGCCGTTGAAAAACCACGGCGTGTTCGATGAGACGTAGGAAGGCTGGTAGGTCCAGTTGTCGAAGTTGTAGTAGCTCCAAAGGCCCACGTACGACATGAAGATGCCGGCCTGGACGTTGATGCCGTTCCACTTGTTGATGTGATAGCCACCGTACGCCTCGGAGATGTAGCGGTAGGCACCATCCAGGGTCCATTGCCCGCGCGCCGGGCTCGCGTCGTTGCGGGGCGTGGTGAAGGAGTACATCCCGAATTGGGTCATCAGCCGGCCCTGCACGTTCTTGTAATTGAAGTCGCCACCGATGCCCAGCTGGGTGAGCTGGAACTCGTTGTGCCGGAATACCTCGCTCGAGCCGGAGATCGTGTCGTCCTGCGGGCGGTTGAAGCTGTAGTGGTAGGCGGTGTCGACCCTGAACTCTCCGGTGAAGGCGGTGCTTGAGAGCACCCTCTCGGCGGCCCCATAGTTCCCGGGCACCCATGAGAAGTCCGCAAACGCAAATGGCTCCGGCGTCTTCTCCGGGGTTTTCTGTTCGAGCTCGGCGGCAGGCGATGGCTCGGCGGCCGGAGTCGGTGACGCGGACGCGGCCGAAGGCTGAGCCGCGTCGGTTGCCGGCGCGCCCCCTGACGGCGCTGCCTCGGCGAGCGACGCCCTGCCCTCGACCCGGGCGCGTTTCAGCTCGCCCTCAAGCCGTTCGATCCGCTCTTTCAGGAGAAGGATCTGATCGGTCCCTTCTGGGAGCGGGACCCGAGGGGAGGTCTCGGACTTCCTAGAGACGTTGGGTTCCTCCGCTCCGAGGCTGGAAGCGCCCATGAGCACGACAAGCGCGGCGAGGAGGGCAGGCGGCACACCGACAAGAGAGAACCGGCACGTGGCGACGGTGGCGTTACACCACCGTTCCTTTCGAGCCCGCGTCCTCTCACCATCTCGCCTCATGTAAATGGCCTCCATGACAAAAAGCCGTTCTTGAACGGCCTCGGCAAAGCCTCCAGGTTTCCGGAGCATGGCCCGTGACCGGCCCAAGTCCGCACAGCAATAGACGCTACCCCCTCCGGTGTAAGGAAGGTGTAAACACTGGCCTCCCGGTCATAAGGATCTGGTAAAAACAGCCTGGCGCGGGCGCCCGCGGCAATCCCGGAACGGGTAGCACGCCCGCCGGTTGTTGGGCGGTGCGCTCTGCGGCCCGCTCCCGGTTTGGGATGGGGCAGTGTCGCGAAAATTGGGTAATGGGTCAGCTCGAATGGGGGCGGTGTTCTCGGGGCACTGCTAGACTAGCGGCCCCATGGACCCCCTGACTGCCTTCGGGCTCATTGGCGTCTCGGCAATGCTGGTGACCTATGCGTTGGAGAAGCGCAGCAACTGGTTCATTCTTGCCTTCTCCGCATCCTGTGCCCTTGCCTCAGCCTACGGCTTCCTGCAAGGCAGTTGGCCCTTCGGCATCATCGAGGCCATCTGGTCTATCGTAGCGTTTCGACGCTGGGTTCTTGCTCGGTCGTCAAACTGACCCTACCGAGGATTGACGCAGGTCCGGAGTCATATGATAGTGATTTGTGTTGATGGCCTTCACCACACGGGGCGCGAACCGTGAGCCCATGGGATCTGCTGGCGTGAGGGCGACGTCACTGCCCGGGTCGACTGGGAGAAGAGAACCCAAGACCGACGAATCCGACCTCGGAGGGAGGCTGACGCCCTCGGGGTTTACTAACCTGATCCCACCGCTCGCGGTTGGGTCGCGGTTTTCGCTCAGGTTCGTGCCCACACGACTCGAGGGAGCTGAATACCCGGAGGCTAGGGGAGGGGAGAGAGTTGCGGACCCGGGTTGCCCGCGCGGCGAGGAGGGTCGGCGTCTCAGAACCGGCCCTGTGAGCCGTTGATGGATACGGCAATGCAGTGGGTCGCTCAGTACGGCTATGTCGCGATCTTCTCTCTCCTCGTGCTCGGGATCATTGGCCTGCCCATACCAGACGAGACGCTCCTCCTGTTTGTGGGCTACCTCATCTATAAAGGGCAGCTCCGGCCCATCCCGAGCCTGGCCTCCGCCTTTCTGGGCAGCCTCTGCGGGATCACCCTCAGCTACGCGGTCGGACGTACCTTCGGGTTGTACGTCATCAGAAAATACGGCCGGTACGTTCGCGTCACCGACGAGCGGATGAAGCGGGTTCACCGTTGGTTTCAGCAGATGGGCCGGTGGGCTCTCACCTTCGGCTACTACGTGCCGGGCGTGAGACACCTCACGGCGTATGTCGCGGGGGCGTCGAAGCTGGAACTGCCCGTCTTTGCTCTATTCGCCTACAGCGGCGGACTCCTCTGGTCAGGGACCTTCATCGGCTTGGGTTACGCACTCGGCCAGAGATGGTCGCACGTGGGGCTCGGTCAGCTTCACTTGGCGCTGACCGCCGCTGTCGCCCTCATCCTGATCTTTGCGTACATCTGGTACCGGAGGCGGGGATCGGCTTGATCGATCGGGACCCGCCCTGCCGGAAGCAGGGGTCCAGCGGAGACGAGTAGATAGTCTTCAGGCCGGGAGAAGGTCTACGTCTCCTTCTTTCCGTTCTTTCCCTGCTCGGGTTCGTCCTTCATGGCTTTCTTGAAGTTCCGAATGCCTTCGCCAATGCCCTTTCCGAGCTGGGGAAGACGACTCGTGCCGAAGATGAGCACGAACACGATAAGGATGAGCAAGACTTCGGGTGCGCCAAGGGTGCCAAACATCGCAGTTCTCCAGTTAGGCACAGATAGCCTACCACGCCGCGTAGTCGGTCAGGGGAACGGGAAAGATACAAATCCGCGCCCCCAAGGCCCCCTTAGATAGGGAACCCAGCCTCGAAATCGCCCCGCGGACGTTACCCTCCCCCTCAAGCCGTGGCTCCCGTGGAGCCGCCAAAGAATCCGTCCGACCGCGCGCTGGGTCTGAAGCCGTTTTCGTGTAACCTTAAGGTGGCGACGGGGTTGACGACCGTTTTGCATCGACCCGGCGGGCTCAGCGGAGAGCCGGTGGGGGTTGCTGACGGGCCCGGAGCACGGCTGATGAGGCAATGGCAACAGGGGTGGTTGCGCTGCCTCGAGAGCGACCCGCTAGATAGAGTGCGCACGCGGTCGTCAGCACTGCCACCGAACCGACACCGAGGGGCCGAGAAACGTCCGTGTACTGGATCAGCAAGACCTTCCATCGCCTGAACCGCTTTCAGCGGCGTCTTTTTGTCTTCCTCGCCGTCCTCGGCCCCGGGATCATCACCATGGTCGCCGACAACGACGCGGGTGGAATCTCGACCTACGCCGTGACGGGATCGAAGTACGGCTTCAGCCTGCTCTGGGTGTTCTTCCTGCTCGTGCCCATGGCCTACTACGTCCAGGAGATGACGGTGCGGCTGGGTGCGGTGACCAAGCGGGGCCATGCCGAGGCCATCTTCGAGGGCTTCGGGCCGACGTGGGGCTGGTTCTCGCTGGCGGACCTGGCCATAGTCAACTGGCTGACCCTGGTCACCGAGTACATCGGCATGACCGCGGCCATGCGCCTGTTCGGCGTCCCCCCCTGGGTGACCTTCCTCGGGGTCACGCTCGTGCTCTTTCTGGTCGTGATTACGGGGCAGTATTGGACCTTTGAGCGGCTCACGCTCTTCTTCTGCCTTTTCAACCTCGTCTATATCCCGGCCGCCTTCTGGGCCATGGCCACCCCCACCGCCCCCGGGTGGGGGAAGGTCTTCGAGGGCCTTTTCGCGCCCCACTTGCTGGGCGGGTTGAGCGGGGAGATGCTCTTCATCATCCTCGCCAACATCGGGACGACGATCACCCCCTGGCAGATCTTCTTCCAGCAGAGCGCGGTAGTTGACAAGGGCCTCGACGTCCACGACGTGAAGTACGGGAAGGTGGACACGTTTGTCGGTTCGCTGGTGACCTGCGTCGTGGCGGCCTTCATCATCGTGGCCACGGGGGCCGCCTTCTACTACCACCACCCGCCGGTCGTGATCGAGGACGCGGAGCAAACGGCGAAGGCCCTGGTGCCCCTCCTGCCCACGGGGGAGGGCGAGCTGGCCCGGAGGCTGTTTGCCATCGGCCTCTTCGACGCGGGGTTTCTGGGCGCCCTCTGCATCTCGCTCTCCACCTCCTGGGCGGTGGGCGAGGTCTTTGGTTGGGCGCACTCCTTGAACAAGGGGGTGAAGGATGCCCCCTGGTTCTACGCCATCTACCTGCTGATGCTCCTCACCTCGGGGGCGGTGGTGCTGATCCCGGGCGCCCCCCTCATCACGATCACGATGTTCGTGCAGGTCGTGGCGGTGACGCTTCTGCCTTCGGCCCTCGTGTTCCTGATCCTGATCCTGAACGATCCCTCCTTCATGGGCAAACACGTCAACACCCGCTGGGAGAACATCGCCAACTGGTCGATAGTGGTCTTCGTCACCTTCATGTCGACGCTCTTTGCCGTGAGCACGCTGTTCCCGAAGTGGTTCGGGATGTCTTCCTAGGAGGCCCCGTGGCCGCTACCCCCCGCGAGGTACCAAGAGGTTCCGACCTGCCCCCGACGGGGGGAGGGGTCCGGTTCTTCTTCTTCTCCGAGCTCATCAAGCGGCCGGTCTGTGCGGGGAAGCTCGGCGACCGCATCGGCCGCCTCAGCGATCTCGTCTTTGCCCTGAAGGATCCCTACCCGGAGGCGGCCGGGATCTACCTTGAGTTCGGGTGGGCCGTGCCCACCCAGTTTGTCCCTTGGGAGCGGGTTTCGCGCATCGAGGACGACGCGATCTTTGTAGAGCCTCCGCCCCCCGGTGGCCCCTATCCGCCCTTTGTGGACCAGGCCGGCTGGATCATGCTCGGGAAGCACCTCATGGGTCGCACTATCCTCGACATGGACGGGCGGCGCATCGAGGTCGTGAACGATATGCAGCTCCTGGAGGCCCGGGGCCGCCTCCTCCTGATCCACGTTGACACCTCCTTCAATGGGTTCCTCCGGAGCTGGGGGCTGGGCAAGCTCGACTGGATCAAGGGCGAGTTTATCTCCTGGAAGTACGTGCAGCCCCTCTCCGTGGAGGACGCCGTGACCACGGACAAGCTCGAGCTCTCCGTCACGCGTCGGCAGCTCAAGGAGCTGCCCTGTGAAGACTTGGCCGACGCTTTGGAGCAGCTCTCCGGGCAAGAGCAGGAGGCGTTGTTCTCCGCCCTGGACTCGGAGAAAGCCGCGGAGACCCTGGCCGAGGCCGAGCCCCGGGCCCAGCGGCAGCTGGTGGCCCGGCTCAGGAAAGAGCGGGCCCGGGCGATCCTGGGGGAGATGACGGTGCCCCAGCTGGCCAAGCTGCTCTCCGCCCTTCCCCATGACGATGCCGAGGAACTGCTGGCCGTGCTGCCCCCGGACATCGTGCGACGGCTGAAGGGCATCCTCTCCGAGGAGGAGGTCAGGGCCCAGGAGCTCATGGACTCCGACTACGTGGCCTTTCCCGCCGGAGCCAAGGTGGGGTCGGTGCTCGCGGAGATCCGGCGGTCGGGCCGCGCCCGCAATGCCGTCTCCTACGTCTACGTGGTGGGCAACGACGGGGAGCCGCTCCTGGGGGTGGTCGACCTCCGGGAGCTGGTGCTGGCGCGGGACGAGCAGACCCTGGGCGAGATCATGTCCACGCCCGTGGTAACTGCGGAGGCGGAAAACGTCCAGGACGAGTTGGCGGAGATGTTCGCCAAGTACACCTACCAGATGATTCCGGTCGTTGATGCCCACGACCGCATCCTAGGCGTCGTCCGCTACAACGACATCATGAAGGGGGCCTCCGTTCCGGCTAAGGATTAAGGTCAAGGACTAGGGTGCCTGAGTGCCTCGCGTGAAGACGACCCGGACGGCCCGTATCGCGCTCTACTCGCTCCGCGTGTATCTGGCCGTGCTGCTGACCCTGCTCGTCATTCGCTTCCTCAGGATCCTGGGCTAGGGGGCCGGGCCCTGCCCGCGAACGGGGGTGGAGAGCCCTGCGGGGGCGCCGCTTCAGGCCCGGAAGAGCTGCAGGCCGGCGAAGTTCGGGCCGAGGATCCTCTCCGCGGGAATCTTGAACCAGTCGCGCAGCACGGACGCGTAGACGGAGCGGAAGTCGACCGCGAAGGGAACGTCACCGCCCTCGAGCTTGGACAGATCGGGCGCCGGCCCGTAGAGGCCGCCCGCCACCTTGGCGCCCACCACGAAGAGGCTGCTGGCCGCCCCATGGTCGGTGCCCGCGCTCGCGTTCTCCTGCACCCGCCGGCCGAACTCAGAGTAGGTGAGGACGGCGACCCGCTCGTCAAGGCCATGCGCCTTCAAGTCCTCGAGGAAGGCGGAAACACCCTCTGCCAGCTGGGCCAGTAGGTTGCGCTGCTGGGGCTTCTGGTTGGCGTGGGTGTCAAAGCCCCCCAGGGTCACGTGGAAGATGCGCGTGCCCACTTTCGCGGTGAGGAGCTGGGCGATGAGCCGGAGCTGGTCGCTGAGCCCGCTCTTGGGATAGGTCACCATCGAGGAGTAACCGGCCACCGCCGCCCGCAGCTCGTCGGAGGAGCGCAGGGCGCTGCGGCCGACTTGGCGGACGAAGCCGGCGCCCGCGGGCTCACCGTTCTCCCCGTACATGGCGCCGAGCGCGGTGCGGAGCGCCCCCGCGTCGGCCGGATATCGCCGGTCGGGCTGCACGGAGAAAGCATCGAGGGAGAGAAGCGAGGGAACGGGGGTGCGCGGGGCGTAGAGGGCGGGGGTGAGGCCACCGCCCCCGATGCCGAGGGCCTCCAGGGCCGCGGGTTCGCGGGGATGGCGTGGGTCGGGCTGGAAATCGATAGCCCGGCCGAGCCAGCCCGTGGGCTCCCGGTAGGGATCCAGCCGCGCCGTCTGCCAGACCGCGGTGGAGAGGAAGTGCGAGCGGTCGGGGTTGGGATAGCCGACGCCCCCCACCACCGCCAGGGTGCCCTGGGCAAAGCGCTCGCGGAAGGGAGCGAGGGCTGCGTGGAGGCCAAGGCGCTCGTCCAGCTTCAGGAGCTCGCTTTCCGAGAGGGCGACGGTGGGCCGGAGCTTGGGGTAGTGCGGATCGGCGTAGGGGACCACGGTGTTGAGGCCATCATTGCCGCCCGCAAGCTGGATCACGACCAGGGAGCGGCCAGAAGCCGGGCCTCCTGTGTCCTCCGCTCCCAGGGCGGCGGCCATCCGGGGGAGGAGGCCCGAGCCGCCGAGGGCCACGAGGGTCGCCCCGCTGCTCCCCAAAAAGCGACGGCGTGTGATGCCCATGGCTCCCTAGCTCAACTGGAAATCGGGGGTGGAGAGTATCAGGTGGATGAGGCCCCGCAGTTTCTCGTCCATGGTTCGGGTGTCGGAGGTGATCGACGGGGATTTGCCGCCCAGCTCCTTCATCCGCTGGGGGTCCGGTGTCTCGACGTAGGCCACCAGGGCCTGGCGGGTGGGTTCCGAGAGCACCCCGTCGAGGAGATGCCCCACGGCCAGGTCCACGATCTGCCGGGGGGTAGTGGGGGTGACTCCCTCGAAGACCCTCTCCGGTTCGATGTGGCTGGTCCCCTTGGGGCCGCGCGCGGTCGTGATCGAAGCCGCGAAGTTGAGGCGCTCGAAGAGGGTCGAGGTGGAGATCCAGGCCTTACCCCCGTCCCAGCCCTTGACGCTCGGGGGGTTGAACAGGTCCTGGCCCATGCGAGCCATGAGGGAGACGACTTGGCGGGGGGTGATGGTGCCACCCAGGCTGCGGATGGCGCCGATCACGAACTCGGCCGGACTCTTGACCTGGGCCCGGAATGCCCGCTCGGAGGAGAAGACGGGGGAGAGGAACATGGCGCGGAGCACCTCGCGGATGTTCCCGCGGGTAGAGCGCCAGGCCTGGACGAACGGGGCCAGGGTCGGCGGCTCCGGGTTCTCATAGACGAAGAAGGAGAAGAGCTTACTCGTGACGCGCTCGGCGGTGGCGGGGTGCTCGGCCAGGATGTTCAGGACATCCGAGCCGTCGAGGTTACCCTCGTGCCCGAGAAAGGTCTTGGGTCCGACGTCGTGCTCGCTCGCATTAAAGAAGAAGCTGTCGTCGCGCAGGTTCCATCCGGAGAAGGCCCGCGCCGCCTCCTGGACGTCCGCCTCCTTGTACTGGCCGCGACCGATGGTGAAGAGCTCCATCACCTCCCGCGCGAAGTTCTCGTTGGGGTGGGCCTTGCGGTTGGCGGAGCCGTCCAGCCAGACGAGCATGGCCGGATCGCGAGCCACCCGCTGCAGAAGATCCCCGAAGGAACCGAGGCCCCGCTCGCGGAAGAGCTGGTTCTGCAGGTACATCAGATAGGGGTTGCCGACCTTGCTGATCGCGGTCGCAAAGTGGCCGTGCCAGAGGAACGTCATCTTTTCGATGAGCGGGCACTGGCTGTGGATCATGCGGTAGATCCACCAGGTCCGGACGTCTTCAATGTTGTTGAAGTCCAGGAGGCCGCCGATCTGGCGGTCGATCTCGCCCAGGCCGTCCGAGACTCCCCCCGGTTCGAGGAGCAGGTGAACCGTCTGCTCGAAGCCTTCGTTGAGCCGGGCCTCGACTTCGCCCGGGGCGGGCCCGAATCCTGCCCGACGTAGCAGGTGGGCCATCCGTATGCGTGGTTCCACGCGAGCCCTCCCACTACCAGTGTAAACCGGGCGGCCGAGCAACGCACGTGGCCTTCGGGGATCCCCACCCCGGGCGGGAGCGCGCGTTCCTTTCAAGCGAGGGACTCCGCCCCCCGGCTACGGGGTCCCCGCCATTGCCCGTCCCTCCTTTAAGTGAGTCGAGTTGGAGGTGATCGGTGAGGGCACGGGCCGCCGCCGCCCTGACCGTCCTGCTGCTTCTGGCCCTCGGCCCCGCGGAGCCTGCTTAGGGCGCCAGGGGAAGGGAGGCCGTGGGCACGGAGAGAGCCTGGACGGCATCGATGTCGGCGCCTTCGGTGACCGTATCGCCCGGGCAGGGATAGAGCTCTCCGTCCTCGATCTTGATGTACCGCGCCCGCTTAAGGCCGCCGCTGGCGAGATCGAAGTCGCAGTAACCCAGAAGCCGGCTGATGCGGCCTTCTGGGGTGTTGGGGCAGTTCTTGCGGTCGAGGAATACAAAAGGTCCATCCGGCGACTCGGAGGCGTAGACGGACACGGGCTCGTTGCCGACGATCTGGAAGACGCGGATGTCGTAGCCGGGCCCATCCTCGATGCAGCCGCCCATGTCTACGGTGACGTAACCACCGAACCCCACGCTCATGAAGCCCGCGTAGTGGTCCGGCCCAAAGCCCGATGCGTTGGGCGGGCCCAGGACCTCCTCCGGGTTGTTGTAGATGTTCTGGGCCAGGGTGCAGGCGGGGAGCCACCAGTCGACCACCTTTTGCCCGTATGCGGAGGGCGGCGACGTGCAGTAGTTGGGGGGCGGGGTGGGAGTGGGAGTGGGCTGGGGACTCGGTGTGGAGCCGCCGCCGCCACAGGCGGAGAGGGCGACCAGGGGGACCAGGCGCAGGAGCGGGCGGCGGAGGCTCACGGAGCGGGCTCGCGCCCGCAGGCGCGGAAGGCGGCATTGCCCGGGCCGCGCGTCAAAAAGGCGAGGAACTGGCGAGCCCCCTCGCGGTTGGCGCTCGCGCGCACCCCCACCGCGCGCACCAGGAGCGGGGGCAGAGACAAAGGCGAGACGCGCCCCTTGCCGGCGAGGCTCAAGGGAACCACCGCCAGCTCGCTCTCGGTCAGTTGCACCGGGCCGTTGAGGGTCGCGAGGCTGCGGACATTTTCCGGCGGCAGGCGCTCAAGCATGCGCCGGGCCTCGAGGCCCAGCGTACCTCCCAGCACGCGGACCCGCACCGACGGCTGGTCGAGGGCGCGGACGTCCGGGGTGGCGTCCAGGCTCGGGCCCACGAGGACCCACGGGATCGTCGCGACATCCACGTCGAGGTCGGGATGGGAGGCGCCCCCTTCGATGAGACGGGTGAGTTCCCCCTCCGCTCCCACCACCGCGTCGGCCCCCGTCGCAGAGGCTGCTGATTCCAGCCGGGCCACCTCCACGGTCAGCTTCCTCTTGAAGGTCGCCTCGTAAAGGGGTTTCACAGCCTCGACACAAGGACCCACGGCGGGACTCACCCTGACCCGTAGCTCTCCGCTCGGGGCGGTCGAGCCCACGGCGGCCAGGATGAGGAGGGACGTCAAGCGTGCGCTCACGATCGGCACCTCATTGCGGCTGCAGCGACCATGTGTGGTCGCGGCCCCCGAGGCAGGCTCCCAGCGTGTCCGGAGCGTCATCGCGGGGCCGGCTCATCTCGATGTCGCCAATCGCCGTCCCCTGCGCCTGCGGTCGGCCCAAGGTCGTGGCCGTAGCATTGGCGGTCCCCGCCAACCGCACCCACACCCGGAGTCCCTCCAGGGTCCGGATGCCGAAGTCCTTTGTCCCAAAGCCGCCGTGGAGCTGATCCCCCTGCCGCAGGAGAACGAAACGTCCGACTGTGGAGTCCCCGGCGGTGCCTTGCCCGAAGACCTCCGAGCCTTGAGCGATGGGGTCCGCTATCGAGGCCGGCTGGCGGACTGGGCTTTCGCTGAGGTCGACGAGAACCGTGACGCTGGGCACCGTCATCGTGCAGCTTGGGCTTGCCGTCAACGTCAGCTTGTACTGTCCGGAGAACGTCCCCGTCGCCAAGGTCCGTGGGGGCGCGGTCGGGGCCCCATCCTGGGCCCGTTCGGTGCTCTCCGTCCGCCAACCCGGGACGAAAGCCAGGGCGGCGGCGAGAACGGTCGGTAGGTGCTTCATACCCTTATTCTTTCCTATTCATCGGGTCCTCCGCTGCGCTCTTTCTGACCCCGGACCGCGTCGGGGGCACGCCCCTGGTCCGCGAGGGGCTGAGGCAACAAGGACGGGAGGGCTGCCGCGGTCGCTGGGGGGACCATCTCCCTTTCCCGAGACCGAAGCGGCGTGGCGGGCAGAAGCGTCTGCCCCTCCCGATCTCGCCCCGGCGCGCGGAAGCCTCCTCGGATCACGATTTGCCCCCTTCTCCGGGGCCGCCGCCCGGTCCCGGCCGGTGGTCGTGCTCGGGATGCATCTCGTGGTGGTAGTCGTTTGCGCGCCGCTGAGGGGAAGCTAGGAACTCGTCGGTGCCCGGCTTGGGCAGGAAGCGGTGGGCGGCCAGGAGGAGGGCGGGCTGAAGGGCCCGGCTCAAGAGGGCCAGGGCCAGAGCGCCCCCGATCACCACCACCGCCAAGGGCTTCTGGGTCTGGGCCCCGAGGCGGTTGGAAAGCGCGGCCGGGAGCAGGCCGAACATAGCGACCAAGGTGGTCATGAGCACGGCCCGCAGGCGGTGCTGGGCCGCGTTCAGGACCCCCTCCTCGGCTAATCTCCCCGCATCCCATTCTCGCTGCGCGTAGGTGACGACCAGGATCGCATCCTGGATGGCGATGCCAAAGACCGACACGAAGCCCATCGCCGCGGACACGGAGTTGTTGATGCCGGTAAGGAGGAGGGCGATGAGCCCACCCGTGCAGGCGATGGGGATGTTGGCGAGCACGACCACGGTCAAGGCGGCGCTCCGCACAGAGCTGTAGGCCAGGAAAGTAATGAGGGCCAGGGTGATGGGAATGACGACGATGAGGCGCCCGCGGGCCTCCTCCAGCTCATTGATCTCCCCCGCCCATTCCAGGTGGGTGTCCGGGGGTATCGCCACCCGCTGGGAGATTCTCTCCTGAGCCTCGCTGATGACGCCGCCCAGATCGCGCCCGCGCACCGAGAACTTCACGGGCGTGTTCCGGCGGCCGTCCTCCCGGTAGATGACGGAGGGACCGTCCTCCTCGCTTATCCTCGCGATCTGGGCGAGGGGAATCTGCGTTCCATCGGGTACGGACACCGTGATGCGCCGGATGGCCTCCAGATCGCGACGGAAGGGCTCTTTCCAACGGACCACGAGGTCGAATTGCCGCTCCCCTTCGAAGACCTGGGTCGCGGTCTGTCCTCCGATGGCCGCCTGCACGACCGCTTCTACGTCGCCGGTATTGAGGCCATAGCGGGAGCACATCTCCCGATCGGGGATGATCTTGACGCTGGGCTGGCCTAGTGAGCTGAAGAGTCCCAGATCCTTGACCCCCGGAACCCCGGCCATGACCTCCACGACTTTCTCCGCCAGCTGCTGGTTGACCTTGAGATCCGGACCCACGATCTTCACGCTGTTCTCACCCTTGACCCCGGACAAGGCTTCCTCCACGTTGTCGGAGATCATCTGCGAGAATCCGAAGACGATCCCCGGGAATGCCTCTTGGAGGTCTCGGGACATGTTCTCGATGATCTTCTCCTTCGTCCAGCCCGCGGGCCACTCGCTGGATGGCTTCAAGGGGGCGAAGAGCTCGATGTTGAAGAACCCAGAGACGTCGGTGCCGTCGTCCGGCCGCCCCAGCTGGGAAACGACCGTGGTCACTTCGGGATACTTCCGGACGATGTTGCGCATGGTCCCCACTGAGCGCGAGGACACCTCGAGGGCGACCGAGTTGGGCAGGGTGGCCCGGATCCAGAGATTGCCCTCCTCCAGCTTGGGCATGAACTCGCGCCCGATGAAGTGGAGGAGCAGAGCGCAGAGGGCGACGGGGCCGATCAGGTAGAGGAGGGCGAGCCGCGAGGTCTTGATGCCGAAACGGAAGAGGGGAGTGTAGAGCCCCTGCAAGGATCGCATGAAGCGGCTCTCCGTCTCCTCATCGTGAACGCGCAGGAAACGCCGGGCCAGCACGGGGGTCAGGGTGAGCGCCATGAAGATGGCTCCCCCGATGGCGAAGGCGTACGTGTGGGCGAGGGGGGAGAAGATCACGCCCGAGACGCCGGTCATGGTGAATAGGGGGAGGAAGGCCACGCCCATGATGAGGGTGGAGAAGGCCATGGGCGTGCCCACCTCAGCGGCGGCAGTGGATATGCGGACGCGCAGGGTTCCCACTGAGTGCTTCCCGAGGTGACGGACTATGTTCTCGATCATGATTACGGTGGAGTCGATGATGATGCCGAAATCCACCGCTCCCAGCGAGATCAGGTTCGCCGAGGTGTGCGTGGCCACCGCCCCGCAGAACGCGGCCAGGAGGGCGAGGGGAATGTTTACGGCCGCGATCAACCCCGCCCGTAGGTGGCCGAGGAAACCGAGGAGTACGATGATGACCAGCACCATGCCGAGGAGCAGGTTCTCCAGGACCGTGTGGGTAGTGGCATCCACAAGGTCCCCGCGATCGTAGTAGGGCTCGAGGGTCATGCCCGGGGGGAGGAGGCGAAGCCGACGGATGTGCTCCACGCGCTCCTTGATGCCCTTCAGCGTGGGAGAGGTCTCACCCCCGTAGCGCATGAGGACGATACCTTCCACGGCGTCGGGCTCGTCGTCGTGGCCGACGATGCCCAGGCGCGGTTTGCTCCCGATCGCGACCTCGGCCACATCCCGCACCCGGATGGGGACGCCCCTCTGGACGGCCACCACGATGTTGCCCACGTCGTTCAAGGAACCGATGAGGCCCACCCCGCGCACGTCGTACGACTGCTCCCCGATGGTCAGGCGCTGCCCCCCCACGTTCTGATTGGCGTTGCTGATGGCGGCCTGGAGCTGGGCCAGGGTGACCCCGTAGGCCCGCAGCCGATGAGGATCCACCGCCACCTGATATTGCTTGGTGAGGCCTCCAAAGCTCACCACGTCGATGACCCCCGGGACGCGCTTGAACTCGCGCTCTAGGATCCAGTCCTCGGCCGTCTTCAGGTCCATCAAGGAGTAGCCCTTCCCCTTCAGGAAGTAGCGGAAGACCTCTCCCACCGCGTTGGAAGGGGAGATCTGGGCCTGGACGTTACCCGGCAGCTGGAGGAAGGACAGCCGGTTGATGACCTCCTGCCGGGAGTCCTCATAGCGGGCTCCCCAGCGGAAATAGCACTTCACGTCGGAGAGCCCGAAGAGAGACTGGGAGCGGATGTGGTCAAGGCCGGGCATGCCGGAGAGGCTCACCTCGACGGGAATGGTCGTGTAGCGTTCGACCTCCTCGCCGCTCCGGCCCTCCGGCTGTGCGATGACCTCCACCAGCGGAGGGACGGGGTTCGGATAGGCCTCGATGTTGAGAAGGTCGTAGGAGACGGCCCCCGCCACCACGAGGCCCAGGGTGAGAAGGACGATGACCCCCGGGAACCTGAGGGCAAAATCGACGATGCGCTGGATCATGCCGTCAAATCATTCCCGCGAGGAAGATTGCCCCCCCCGTCACAACCCTGTCTCCGGCCGCCAGTCCCTCGAGCACGGCCACGGGGTCCCCCCCTCCGTCCCCGATCCTGACGTTTCGGGGCTCGAACCGGAGGAGACCACCGGGCGCCGGGCCCTTCTCCACGAAGACCACCGTGCGGTCGCCAAGGCGCAAAACGGCGGAGCGCGGCACCCCCAGGGCTCGCGATTCCCCCAGCAGTATCGAGACCGTGGCGTACATTTCGGGGCGAAGCTCCCGGCCGGGGTTGAGGATGGAGCAACGCACCCGGGCGGTGCGGGAGACGGGGTCGAGGGCGCCTGAGATCCAGTCCACCGTCCCCTGGAATCCCTTGTCAGGGTAGGCGATGACCTTCACCGTCACGGTTGCGCCCTTCTTGATCTTTGGCAGGTCCACCTCATAGATATCAGCCAGGATCCAGACCCGGTCCAGCTCTCCGATGGTGAACAGCTCGACCGCGGTCCCACCTGAGTACTGCCCCTGAACCTCGGTTCCGGGGTTGACATTCCGGGCGATGATCTCCCCGGCAATGGGCGCGCGTAGGAGGTAGTCCTGGGTGACCTGCGCGTCCGAGCCCGGGGCGAGAAGGGAGACCTTCTGCTGGGCACGATCCAGCTCGGCCTGGGCCTTGCGAAAGTTGTCCTCCGCCGCCTCCAAGTCCCGACGGGCGCCGGCATGGGCGTCGACCAGCTCCTTCTGCCGCTGGAACTCGCTCTGGGCCGCGGTCAAGTCGGCTTTGGCCTTGACGAAGTCGGAGAAAGCCTGGCCGATGTCGGGTGACGCCATGGCCAGGAGGGCGCTCCCGCGCTCCACCCACTGGCCCGGCTGGGCCAGAACCCGCACCACCCGCCCGTTCACGGGGGCGAAGACGTGGGTCACGCGAGCATCGTCGAAGGTGACGCGGCCGCTGGTCACCACCGCGTTGCCCACCGGCTGCTCCCCGACCGGACTCACCACAATCCCGGCCTTGGCCAGCCGCTCCGGGGAGAGCCAGGCTTCGCCCGGGGGCGGCTGATTCCCGGCGGTGGGGTCTTGGGCCCGGCCGCAGGCGGCCGCGCTGGCCAGGGAGAGGGTGATGATCAGGAGAGTCGATGGCCGAGTCATTCTCTTAGATCCCTGCTCGCGGCCGCCCCCAGGGGCAGACGATCGTCCCCTACCATTTTGAAACAGTGTCGAAGGACTGGGCTATGACCGGGCGCCAGAGAAGGGCACGTTCGACATTGCACCTCCTGCAAAGACTACCATCCTAGCGTTCACAACGCACGAGTGGGTCACGGAGCAGCCCCTGAGTAGGCGTCGCACCCGGAGGCGCGGAATGGGGGCCCTCCATCCCGGGGCGTGCTGGCGCTGACGTGGCCTCTCAGAACTCGAGATGCGCGCGAAACCCTACGATGTCGACCGGACCGCGGTCCTGGTTGTAGGCGGGATTCACGACGTGCTGGTAGTCGCCGCTCAAGCTCAAGCCGTGGGGGAGCTGGAGGTTGTAAAAGGCCTCCAGGACCAGCTCTGAACCGTAACGGAGCGCCCCGTCCCCGATGATGAACCCGTAGCCTCCGGCGGCGAGGTAGTCCCTGTGGTCCCGCGAGAGGCCGTTGACGACCAGAGCGCCTCCCACGGAGTCTTTCTTGCGCCCCCAAGCCTTGCCGCTCCAGAGCGCGCCTAGGCTGGCGGTTCGGTCGATCTCCGTGAACGCCCATGTCTCGTTGCGGCCGTCGCTCCAGCCCACCCGCATAAAGAGCCCCGCGTCCTCGGCCACCTCCTGCTCCAAGCCGATCCCGGCTCCGTTCTTGTCCCGGCCGTACCTGCGGGTTTGGGTGATGTCGGGGGCGGTCGGGGACAGCGCCAGCGCCTCGCGGTAATTTCCCATGCGAGCCAGGTTGCGGTAGAGGAAGAGGCGGGCCGCACCGGGGTGCCCGAAGAGGCTGTACTTTCGCTCCCCCTCGAAATTCCACGCGTGGGCGTCGTGGATTCGGAGGTCCAGCTGCAGCTGGTTGGCCACGACCGGTACGAGCACGGCGGCGGCCCGGAGGGCCCAGCCCCGCTCCTGGTACTCGGCGTGAACGCCCCAGGTGTAGCCCCGGGTGTCGGCGGCGTAGTCCCAAGCCCCGTTGTCCATCAGGGCCCAGTTCAGGAACTGCCCCCGGGGGTCGTGGCTGAAGCGGTTGTCGTCGAAGGAATCGGTCAAGCTGAACTTGCCGAACTTCACGACCAGGCGCCGAACCGGGTAGCGGCCAGGGAGCTGGTCGGGCGCATCCGCGACCGGCTCGGTGTCCTCGCCGAAGCCGAAGGTCTGTTGGAGGTAGAGCCGAGCCACGACTACGATCGGGGCGGCGTTGCCTATGCGGTAGACCTCTCCGTTCGGAAAGCCCGCGATTCCCGACGTCCGGCTCAAGCCGTCGCCGCCGCTCAACTCCGGGCTGGTGTAGAGCTCGGCCCCCTTCCAAAGCTTGGCACCCGCCCAGATCGTCGCCGTGACCGAGGTCTTGGACTCGGCTACCGGGATCAGGCTGTTCTGGCCGGAATAAGCGGCGGGGAAGCTCCCGTGGTGCTGGGTCACGATTGTCTGCTGAAAATGGAAATTCCACCAGGGAGGGGATTCCGGGGACTCCGCTGGGGATGCCTCTTGGCCGCGGAGGAGGGGGTTGGCCGAGAGCAGGATCCCCAGACTCAACGTCCGCAGGGCTGGCCACGCCCTGCGGTCCCTCGGGGGCCCGGAACGTGCCGTTCCTTGGAGGGCGCGCTCTCTTCTTCCCGGTCCTAGTTTCGGCACGCGGCCCCTCGGCAGGTTTTGAGAATGGCGACCCGGCTGCTGAGGGGCCCGAGGGTTGTGGAGGGGGCCTGGTTGCCCAGGTTGTTCAGCTGGTAAGGATCGGTCGTCATGTCGTAGAGCTCGATCTCGCCCGTGACGTACTCCACGTAGGTCTTCTGGTCGGCGGTGCGTAGGCCATAGAAGGTCGGAATGCCCCCCCGGACCTGCTTGGGATTGTCGGGGTCGGATAGGTTCTGCCAGTGCTCGAGGAGGAGGTCCCGCCGCCAATCCGTCGGTGGCGAGGCGGTTAGAAGGGGAGCGAAGGAGCGCCCGTCGACGGTGTCGGGGGGGGTGGCGTGGGCCCACTCCGCGAAGGAGGGGGCAAAGTCGATGTTGGCTACGATCTGGTCGCGGGTCTGGCCGGCCGGCACGCCCGGGCCCCGCACTATCAGGGGGACCCGTACGGACTCCTCGTACGCCGCTTCCTTCCCGTGGGGAAACCGGTGAGGTCCCAGGATGAAGCCGTTGTCGGAAGTGAAGAGGATGAAGGTATTCGCGAGCCGGCCGTCCGCCTGGAGCTCCTGCACGATCTTCTCGACCATGTCGTCCGCGGCCAGCATAGTCATCAGCCGATTCTGGTACAGGGTATCGATCTGCACCTCCACCTTGTCGGTAAAGAGGGGCAAGTCCTGGAGCCAGTTCGGCTTGTTGCTCACGTCCCCCTCGTTGAAGGAAGGGACGCGGGGAGCGTTTTGATCGGCGAGAAGGCCCTTGTGTCGGTCGGCGGGGATCGCCGGGGTGTGGGGCGCGGGTGGAGCCAAGTAGAGGAAGAATGGCTCCGGGCCCTTTGCCGCCGCGGCCTGGATGCCCGCCACCGCCTTCTGGGTCAGCACGTCGGTGAGGTAATCCTGCTTGTCGCGTGTGACAACACCGTTGTCGTTGATGATGAAATCGTAGTAGTCGCCGGAGTCGGGTTCGCCCCCCGGAGCAAAATCCCCATGCCAGTCGTCCCAGCCCGGGGGCACGTGGGCGGGGTCACCTATCCCATAGCCGTTGATGTACTTGCCGACGAAGATCGTGCGATACCCAGCCGCCTTGAGCCAGGGGGCCAGCATGGACGCCTCCGAGACTTGCGTGAGCAGGATGTCGTAGCCCCCGGCGGGCGCCGAGTTGGCGAGGGCGTGGTGGTTGTGGGCATATTGGCCGGTCAGGATCGAGGCCCGCGAGGGGCAGCAGAGAGAGGTCGCGACGAAGTTCCGCGTAAAGGTGACTCCCTGGTCGGCAAGAAGCGACTTGACCTTGGGCATGAAGGGCATCGATTGCGTGTCCTGATCGTCCGTGAGGATGAAGACGATGTTGGGCGGTGGGAGCGGAGTCGGCGTGGGGGCGGGTGGGGCGGGCGAGGACGAGCCCCCGCAGGAGGCCATGAAAAGACTCGTGCAAACCAGCAGGCTCACTCCCGCTGGACGCCGGCTGATTGATTTGAGGGCAGGGCCCATGGTGTCGAACGCTCCTCCTCGACCCCGCAAACGTCGGGTCGCTTGAGCTGGGATCCAGAGTGTACCGTAGCGTGTTGCTACCGGCCACCGCGGCTCTCCTCAAGCGATCGGTGTCATCGGTCATGGTAGGCTACGCGCTCCGGTGGCCCAAGAAGCGCGATCAGACAGAGAAGAAACCCGTCAAGATCATCCCCGAGCCGAGGGAAGCTCCGAATCGGATGAAGGGAGCCCTAGATACTACGCCGTGAGGGAGGGGCGCCCTCGGTGTGGCTGATCCTCATCCTCCTGGCTCGCTTCCTGGACTTCGCCGTCCCTCTGGTTCCGGGCACTTGGTGGGAGTACCGGGAGTCCTATACTGAACACATAGGGAGCCTCGACTCGACCAGCGACGATACCACCCGTTTCGAAGTCCGTGGAAGCAGCGTACGTCCGTACATTCGACAGAATGGTGGCGCTGATCCCACGTCGGGGCCCGTGGAGTCTGGGCCGGGTTGGATTCGTCTCACGCCTTGGACGGGCGAGGACGCGCTGCCCGTTCCTCTCGAGCTGGGCCGCTCGGGACCGCCGTCCGGAGCAGGAGCGGCCTGGACGGTGGAGGAGGTAGAGGAGGTGACGGTTCCCGCGGGCACGTTCCCAGCCCTGCGCTGCGCGCTGCGCACCCGGCACAATGCATCGGTCCTGTGGATCGCGCCGGGGGTGGGGGTGGTGAGGGAGACCCAGGGTACGCCCGGCCAGCGGCCCGAAATCGAGCGCGTCCTGCTTCGCTGGGGAGCACCGTCGGCGGCCCCGTCTTCGTCCCTGCCCGGCGACCGGCCTTAGATCAGAACCGCTTGAGGAGGTCCTCGCGCTTCTCCGCCGCCAGCGAGGTCAGGAGAACCTTGAGGCTGTCCAGAGACTCGGTGGTGAGGGTCTGGAAATCCTGACGGATGGCCTGAATCTGGTCCCACTCCCGGTCCGCTTCGGGCTCCTTCCTCACGATCCGCTGGGTGGACTCCATGAGGAAGCGGGCCCCGAGGGCGAAGCTGCGGCCCAGGATGTAGACCCGCAAGCGGTACCGTTCCGCGGTGGAAACCAAGAACTGGTGAAGGAGTCCGTTCAGGTAAGCAAGGCTCACGATCTGGGCCAGTTTGAAGTCGCGGGGGCGAAGGGGGTTGACGGGGGCCATAGCCGAGACCATGCGGGAGAAGGTGGCCATGGCAGCGAGGAGCTTCAGCATGTTGGGGGCGAACTTCTCGATCACTCGGTAGCCCACGTCTATGAGGTGGATGGCCTCGTCCACCGACCCCAGCTCGCGGACGGAGAAGGCCTCGTCGTAGGTCAGCTCGGCCAGGGCCATCTCAGAGTGCACGCGGCCCTCGATGCTCTTGTAGAGTTTCTCGCCCCGCGGCGTGAGAAGCAGTTCCCAATCTCGCCGGACGGCCCGCTCGTTGCGCAGCCCGAACAGGAAGAGGACGACCAGGCACCCTAGCGCCGAGAGACCGATCATCCAGAATACGCCCACGCCTTGTCCTTCCTAGCCCGGCAGTCGCTGCAGGGCCCGGACCCTTTCCGGGGCCTGGATGGGGGCGGCAGCGGGCAGCCAAGCCGCGCGCGCCCAGTAAGCCATGAGAGCAATATAGGCGCCCACGTCCGCGTAGTTCACGAGGGTCCGAAGGTCCCAGCCATAACTGTCCAGAACGTTGAGACCGGTAGTGAAGACGAGTAAGTAAGGTACGAACCCGATTAAGATGGCTTTGTGGAAGGGATCTACGGGAAGCCGGTACCAGAGGATCGTGGCCGCGATGGCGGCGAAGAGCCAGATGGTCCCGTTCACCAAGCGCGGCTGGATGCGTCCCGCGATCAGCTCGAACGTAGGGGGAGCGGAGGCCGTGCTCTGGCTGCCGTCCCCGGTCACGGCCAACACCGTCACAAACGTTACGGCCAAGAGTAGAAGCACCACGCCCCTCGCCGTGGACCGCGCTCCTGGGAACGCGCGGAAGGTCCGGAAGGACAACTCGAGAGCCACCCCGAAGCGGAGGGCGGCGACGAAGACTTCCTTCAGGACCCAGGCCATCCGGGTGTAAAACCACGCTGGCCCGAAGATCACCAGGAGGTCGAACGTCAGCACCGCCCCCAGGTACAGCACGAACGTGGGGCAGATGCGGTAGCGCCGCCGAATGACAATCCCGACCACGGCCGCCAGGATCAGCAAATCCCCGGCGAGCGCGACGGCGATCTCGATCAGGCTCATGTGACCCATCGACGCCTCGCCGCCGGCGTCCCGCAGCCAAGGAGCCGACTACGGGAGCGTATCCCCTCCCCCCCGTTAGGGGGAAACCCGCACTTTCGTCGCGGCGGTCCCTAGTGTAATCCCTAAAGCCGGGAGAAGCACCCGGAAACCCAGGTGTCCTCTTTCCGGAAAGCCAAATCACCGCGGGGGGATCCCGGTCATTCCATCCAAGGCGTGATAGGCCGCGTTCGGCGGGATGCCCGTCATGCCATCATTGGCCTTGGGGGGGATCCCGGTCATGCCGTCATTGGCCCGCAGCGTACCGCTCACGCCTCCGCCGAACCCCACGCCCCCTAAGTCACCGTCAAACCTGAACAAAGACACCATCATGAAGATCCAGAGCATTTTCGCCTCCCTTGTTAGTGTGTACTGCGGTGGTCAGTATACACTTCTTGTCAATTGTGATATACGTAACATGTACCGTTGTCGCGAAGACCGGTTCTGGAGGGTCCAACTTCTTGACGTGGCTGCTAGGAAACGGTTAATATTGGGTTCCCAATTGGAGGTGAGCCTGTGAAACGTCGCGTGGACCTCATTGATCAGTTCGCCGACCTTGTGGTCGGCGCAGACGATCCACGACGTCTGGCGGAGCGGACGTTGGAAGTCGTCATGTCGCTGAACAACGGCCGTAGCGGGGCTGTCTTTTCGTGCTCCGACGACCGGGTCGCGCTCTTCGCCTCCCGCGGGATCGATCAAGCGGTGCTCGATGCGGTTGAGACCGTCTGGAGCCGCAGCCGCGATTCCCTGCGGAAGGGGGAGACGTTCTACGTTCCGGACCGTACGGTCGAGCGGAGGCTACCGCCAGAGAATGGGGATCAATCGGGCGCGGCCAGCTTCGCGGTGGTGCCGGTCTTCGAGGCGGAGACCCTGGTGGCGTTGCTCTACGTGGACAGCCATGACCCCCACTTTTGTGCGTCCCACGACCTCGAGCGGCTCACCAAGTTCTCGCGGATCGTGGCCAAGGCGGTGACGGACAACGTGCCCGTCCGGGACCGCGCGCGGGCTCAGGCCGACGCTTGGGAGACGTACCTCGAACGGACGCCGGTGGAAGACATGGAGCGCGAGAAGCTGTTGCTGCTTCTCAACCGCAACGAGTGGAACATCGCCCGCGTGGCGCGCCTCATGGGCGTGACACGACGCACGATCTACTTGCGGCTGCAGCGATACAACATCCCGCGCGAGCGGGTGCCTAAGACCCGGCTGCGTCCCGCCACCATCTGAGTCGATCCCTCCGGGGGGCCTCACGCTCCCTCCAACCCCCGGAGGGCGTAGAATCCCGGCTGCATGACAGTACGGGTCCGCTTTGCTCCCAGCCCCACCGGTTATCTCCATGTCGGGGGAGCTCGCACCGCTCTCTTCAACTGGCTCTGGGCCCGTAAGAACCAGGGCACCTTCATCCTTCGCATTGAGGACACCGACCGCGAGCGGTCCACCGATGCGAACACCCGCAGCATCCTGGAAGGGCTCGACTGGCTGGGCCTGCACTGGGACGAGGGGCCTTACCTTCAGAGCGAGGGCATCGAGCGGCACCGGGCGATCGCCCGTCGGCTACTGGAGGAAGGCAAGGCCTACCGGTCGTTCGCGACCCCCGAAGCGCTAGAGGCCCAGCGCAAGCTGGCCACCGCTGAGGGCCGGCCCTGGCTGCGCGATCACGAGAGTCGCGGTCTCTCGGAGGAGGCATCGGCGGGCCGGGCCGGCGCCGGAGAACCGTTTGCGATCCGCTTTCGGGTCCCTGATGACGACGGGCTCACACGCTTCGAAGACAAAGTCTATGGCACCCAGGAACGCCGCCACCGGGACATCGAGGATTTCGCGCTCCTGCGCCCCGACGCCACGCCTCTTTACAACCACGTGGTCGTCTGCGACGACGTGGAAATGCGGATCACCGACGTCATTCGAGGCCAGGACCACCTCTCCAATACCCACAAGCAGATCCTGCTCTACGAGGCCCTGGGGGTCAGACCGCCGCGCTTCGCTCACCTGCCCCTGATCAACGCCCCCGACCGCACCAAGCTATCCAAGCGGCGCCACGGCCCCGTGGTTTCGCTCACCACCTACCGCGACCGCGGCTTCTTGCCCGAGGCCTTTCGTAACTTCCTCGCCCTCCTGGGCTGGTCGGGGGGGGATGACCGCGAGATCTACACTACGGAAGAGCTCATCCAGGCTTTCAGCCTGGAAGGAATCGGCCGCTCCAACGCCATCCTCACCTTCTCGGAAACGGATCCCCGGCAGTGGACCGACCGCAAGGCCCTCTTCCTGAACCAGCAATACCTCTCGCGCATGCCCCTTCCCGACCTTCTCCCCCGGGTGGAGGCCGTGCTCAAGCAGGCGGGCCTCTGGCAGGAGAAGTGGGGAGCGGATCGCCCCGAGCGCGCATGGTTGGAGAAGACGGTGGATCTCATCCGACCACGCTACGTCACCCTTCTCGATTTCGGGGAGGCGGGCCGCGCCTACTTCGACGACACATTCGACCGCGATCCGGAAGCGGTGGAGAAGAACCTTAAGAAAGAGCCGCGCCTCTCCGAGTGGCTGCCCGAGCTCGCCCGCCGCTTCGAGAGCCTCGATCCCTTCGATGCCGCTTCCTCGGAGACCGCGTTGCGGGCCTATGCGGAGGAGCTTGGGATCAAGGCGGGCGTTCTCATCAACGCTGTCCGTACCGCGGTCACGGGCCGTTCGGTCGGTCCCTCGCTGTTCCCCGCGCTCGAATGCATCAGTCGTGGGCGTGTGGTGGCGCGGCTGCGTGACGCCGCCCAGCGCCTTTAGCGGCGCGGAACCACGAACGGGCGGTCCAGGCGAACGATGAGGATGGTGCCCGCTGGCAGCTCCACCTCGTCTCCTCGGGTGCCGACCACGGCCCCCGTCCCCCCGATCAAGATTCCGGCGATGGCGCCTTTGTTCCCGCCCAAGATCCCGCCCAGGACGCCACCCAGCAACGCGCCGATCCCCGCCTTGCTCGCGGTCTCCCCCGTCCCTTCGCCGTCATTGAGGGAAACCACTCGGGCTCGGATGTCCAGCCGATCACGATCCAGATAGAGGGTGTCGAAGTCCAGGTCCAGCTTTCCGCCTTTCGAAGGGCGCTGGGCGGGCTCCACGTCCCGCACGATGCCCCTGATCCGGGCGCCCGCAGGGATGACAAGCACGCCTTCGCTGC
The DNA here is from genome assembly GCA_035570235.1 of Vicinamibacteria bacterium. Classification (NCBI taxonomy): domain Bacteria; kingdom Pseudomonadati; phylum Acidobacteriota; class Vicinamibacteria; species Vicinamibacteria bacterium. Next base: position 36,210 of record DATMML010000022.1, read on the forward strand.
GGACGGGGCGGAACACGGAGGCCTCAAAGCGGTCCTCCCGTCGTGCCGTACGCGAGGAGAGGGGCTCGTCCAGGCGCACCCTGAACTGCGTTCCTTCCGGGATCTGCACCTCCCGCCGGTTGTCTGCCCCGAACGCCCGCTCCAGGTCGTCCCGGAGCTGACGAATGGACCGCCGCAGCTCCTCGACCTCGTCCATGCCAACGCCCGTTCCCTCCTGGCCGCTGCGCTCCTGGCGACGCATCTTTACCTTAAGGGCAATGGTGTCTTCGCGGATCTCCTCCGCCCGTTGCCGGAAGGCCTCGGCCCGCGAGTCGCCCGGCTCGAGGGCCCGGAGATCCTCGTCGAGGTTGCGGAGGTCGTCCTGAAGGCGCTGCAGGTCGCGCGGTCGTGCCTCCTCCCGGCTTTGGGCGGCGGCGGAGAAGGGAAGGGCGAGCGCAGCCAGGGCCAGCACGGTCAGTGGTCTCATGTTTCCTCCTCGTCCCAAGGAGCAGCATATCCTGGGAAGACCCCAGCCCACCATTTCTTGTCGGCCGGCCTTTAAGACGGATTATTGGTTCTGCCCGCTCGTCCTTGACACCCCCCGGCTTTCATCCCTATATTGATGAGTGGCGCTATCGTCTAGGGGTTAGGACGGATGGTTCTCAGCCATCAAACCAGGGTTCGATTCCCTGTAGCGCTACCAACCTAGATTCAATCACTTACATCTTTCGGCGGCCCGCGGCTTCCCGATCCTGTTCTTTACAGGCCTCGCCCACAATCCCTCGCAGGAAGCGCGTCGTTGTAGTCACCGTCCCCCGAACCCCTGAAGCTGACCGCAGGCGATGCAGGAGCTGAACGTGAGGCCGCAGCGTAGGCCTGGTTTCGACAGACACTTGCGGGGAGTGACGAAGGACACTTCGTTTCGGTTGAGCGGAACCGCCTTGCCTTACCGGCCGTCTTTCTTTGCAAGGGGATCTCGTGTACGTCGAGCAACGCCTGACCATCTGCGAGGCATGTTGCCGCGTTCTCGCTCTTCAATATCACTGGGCTGCTCCTCGCGTCCCATCAAGCCGAGAGCGCATTTTCCTAAGACCGTTCGCCTGCCCTGCGTGTGGCACTTCAATCCATTCTTCACTCTGATGTATGCGTATGCGTTCGTGCTGAAGGCAGTCCCGGGGCCCGACCCTGAAGCCCGCGCTCATCAAAGCAGCGTGAGACGCGTCTATGCGGCGACTGGCGGCGGCAGGACGAAGGATGGCATTCGGGCAGAACCGTCGATCGACTTACCTCGGGGTCTCGTGCGGCATCTCGAGCAGCTGTGGGTCTTCGTTCTTTGGCAGCTCACTCGGTTTTTCGGGCAGTAGGGGAGGCTGAATCAACAAGGAGGCCGTGGACAGAACCCGCGCGGGCTAGAATTGACGCGGGCTTTGCAGCGTGTTCCGGTGTCTGATTGGGGCTTCGCAACAGTGAGCAGCTGTGAGCAGTCAGAACTCTTTGTGAAGCAAGAAGCTCGCTGGCAATGCTAGAGTTACGGCCAAATTCTATGCCGCGGGAGCCGGGCGTGCCCAAGAGCCCTGCCGGCCAATACGGCCTCCTGGCCCTGCTCCTTGTTACCGCACTCGCTTATCAGACGCGAGTGACGGCATACCAATATCCCCACTGGTTCGGTGGTCCGGATAGAGCCGCGAGCCCCTTCTACGTAGCAACAGACGCAAATGGAGTGGTGATCAGACTATTGACACCTGAAGCCCTGGCCGCAGGTGCTCGCGATGGCGACGAACTAATGGCCGTCCAGGGTCGACGCGTAGAGGGGATTGCGGTCTTTGGCGAAGCGCTCGCTAAAGCCCGCCCCGGTGATGTCCTGCAGATAGAGCTCCGCTCCCGGGAGGGGGGAAAACCACAGCCAGAGCGCGCGGTGCACGTCACACTGCGAGCCCACGAATGGGGCGATGCCTTAAGCCTGATTTTCTTCGTGATGATGCCCTTTTTCTGTCTGCTGCTTGGATTCTGGGTGGCCGCGGTAAGGCCCCGGGATCCCTTGGCGTGGCTGCTCTTGGCGCTCATGCTGAGTTTCACCGCGTTCCCCTATCCGGGGGTCGAGACTTGGGGGGCGGTCTGGCGCGATCTGGGACAGGTGTACCAGAGGGGCCTCAACTCGACGTGGGCTTTGGGAATGATGCTGTTTGGCATCTATTTCCCAGCGCCGTTTGCTCCGGACCAACGCCGGCGTTGGTGGGACTGGTGCAAGTGGTTGATCGGTGTGCCCCTAGCCGTCCTGGCGGTGCCGAGCATGATCGAGGCTGTGGGTGAACTGGAAAACCTGGCTGCGGTCATGCCCCTTGAACGCCTGGATATCTATTCCAACACTGTGGTCTCCCTCCTCTCCTATGCCGCGGTGGCGGTGTTCTTTGCCTCGCTCGGAGCCAAGATGGGCCGGGCCGGATCGAAGGACGCTAAGAGGCGCCTCCGGCTCCTCTTCTGGGGCGCCAATGTCAGCTTGAGTCCCATCTTTGTCCTCACGATCATCGCTCACTACAAGCACGTGCTTCTCGAGGCTGCTGTCCCAAAATGGGTGAGCGCTCCCGCCTCTCTGCTCCTTTTTCTTTTCCCGGTCACCCTCGCCTACGTCATCGTCGTGCATCGGGCGATGGATGTCCGGGTGGTCATCCGGCAGGGACTGCAGTATGCCGTGGCCAAGGGTGGCATCCGTCTGTTGCGCTTGGCGGTCGGCTTCGCGCTCGGGGCCGCCGTTCTGGGGGCCCTCAGGGGCGTGGACCGGGGCGGGCTGACCTTTTATGCCATCATCGCGGCCGGGGTTGGGGTCTGGTTCGGGCTGCGGAGTGGTCTCGAGTGGCTACACGCCTGGACGGACCGCCGTTTCTTCCGCGACGCATACCAGGCCGAGAAAATCCTGAGCGAACTGAGTGACAGCGTGCGCTCGATCGGCGAAACCAAGTCCTTGCTCATGACGGTCGCCGAGCGCATCGCGGAGTCCATGCACGTGCCCCGCATCGCGGTCTTGATAGATGGTAGCGGTCCCTATCGCCCCGCCTACGCGCTCGGTTACCCCGAGATCCCAGACGTGACCTTCCCCCCAAACGCGGTCACGGTTCGTCAGCTCGGGTGCGAGGGCAACCCCCTGCGCGTGTATCTTGACAATCCGAACTCGTGGGTAAACCGTTCGCCCGAGCTGACCCCGGAGGAACGCGCCCAGCTCGAGCTGCTCGAAAGCGAGCTCTTGTTGCCCCTAACCTTGAAGGACAAGCTCCTCGGGTTCGTGAGCCTCAGTCAAAAGCGATCCGAGGAGCCCTATTCCGGCGGCGACCTGCGGCTCCTTAAGTCGGTGGCGACCCAGACCGGTCTTGCCCTCGAAAACTCACGCCTCACCGCGACCATAGCGGAAAGCGTCGCCCGGCGCGAGAAGCTGAACCGCGAGCTGGAAATCGCGCGTGAGGTTCAGGAGCGCTTGTTCCCCCAGAGGCTGCCCGCAGTCGCGGGGCTTGATTACTTTGGCAAGTGCCGCCCCGCGCTCGGCGTGGGCGGGGACTACTACGACTTCCTGGCCCTACCCGGGGGAAAGCTAGGCATTGCGATCGGCGATGTCTCCGGCAAGGGAATTGCGGCCGCTCTCATGATGGCTAGCCTTGAAGCGTCGCTCCGGGCCGAGGCCATGCGCGGCACCGATGATCTGTGCACCCTCATTCAGAGCGTGAATCGCCTGGTGTTCGATGCGACGGCGGAGAACCGTTACGCGACGTTTTTCTACGCCCAGTACGACCCTTCTTCTCGCCGCTTGACCTACGTGAACGCCGGGCACAACCCCCCCATGCTCTTTCGGCGAACGGGCGGAGCCGGCATGCCATCGCGATTGGAGGCGACGGGCACCGTCGTGGGACTGCTTGCCGACCCCGCCTTCCATCAAGCTTCCCTCACCCTTCAGCCCGGGGACGTCTTTCTCGCCTACACGGACGGGGTGAGTGAGGCAATGAACTCCGCGGATGAGGAGTGGGGCGAAGGCGGGATGATAGCGACGATGGGAAGCGCGGATGGCTTATGCGCGGCCGAGACCGTGGAGCGCATCATCGGTGCCGCGGATTCGTTCGCGGCGGGTGCTGAGCAACACGACGACATGACCTTGGTGGTATTGAGGGTTCTGATTGAATCCGCCGTAGCCGGTCAACACGCTGAAGGACTAACGGTAACCCCCAGGACCTAGGCGTCCCATTCCGTGCCGAACGAGCGGCCAACCAGCTCTGGGTTGGTTGGGCCCGTGGGAGCTCGAATCTCGAGCGCCTATCGGACCTTAGCCACGACCATCGTCATGTCGTCGTGCTGCTGCATGCCGTGCGCGAACTCGTCCACCGCTTGGATCACAGCCCCGACGATTCCCTCCGCCGGTCGTTCCGACGCCGCCCACAGAGCCTGCTCCAGGCGTTCCTCACCGAACTCCTCACCCTCCGGGCTGAAGGCCTCGGTGATTCCATCTGTGTAGGCGACCAGCAAATCGCCCGGGTTGAGGTGGATCCGGCACTCCTCGTAGGTGGTCCGTTGCAACGCGCCGATCACGAGGCCCCCCGTGCTGAGGCGTAGAGCCGTCACCAGCTCCGGGGCGACGGCTACTCCTCCCTCGTTCGCGGAGCCGGGCCAGCTCGCTTGCTTCGCCAACGAGCCCGCGCCGGGCCCGTCGCCCCCCCGGCTGCCCCGGAACAAGAGGGGCGGGTTGTGGCCGGCATTGACGTAGGTGAGCTGGCCGGTGTGCTCGGCAAACTCGGCATAAAAGAAGCTGGCGAAGCGATTGCGCTCGGCGGAGCGATAGAGCAGCCCGTTCATGGCCGCCACGAGTTGCCCGGGGGCGACGCTGCCCGCCTGGCTGCGAAGGGAAGCCTGCACCACCGACATGAGCAGGGCGGCCGAGATCCCCTTACCCGCCACGTCCGCGACCGCGATTCCGAGCCGTCCTTCCCCCAGCCGCAGGAAGTCGTAGTAGTCACCCCCCACCGCCTGCGCGGGGCGACACACGCCCGCCAGTTCCAGGTGCGGGGACTCGGGCGGGCGGTCCGGGAACAACCGCCGCTGTACGTCCGACGCCATGGCGATCTCCCGCCGCAGGAACTCCTCCTCTGCCCGACGGTGCACGAGCTGGCTGTTCTCGATC
>DATMML010000023.1 GCA_035570235.1 Vicinamibacteria bacterium
GAGACTCGCTTTGGAGCCGCTGCCCCTGGACGCTCCGGACCTTCATGCCTGGCGAGGGTTGAGATCGGCCGTGCTGGAGCTTCCACTGGGCGGCGACCAGGATCGGATCGCTCTGTTTCGCGGCATGTCTCACGGCCTGCCTGTCGTCAATGGCTATAGCGGCTATGAGCCTCCTCACTACGCGGGGCTCCGCCTGGCTCTCAAGGCGCGCGCGGATGACACCTTGACGCGGCTGACTTCCCGAGGGCCCCTGCTCGTGATCATTGAGCGCGACCGTGATCGGCGCGGTGGCTGGAGGCGGTATGTGCTCCGGCACGCCGGCGCCCGTGTGCTCCGCGATGGCCGCCTGGGCATCTACCTGCTATCCGCCACTCCGCCGGCGTCGGTTGATCGCCCAGGCTCAGCGTCAGTGAGTCCCGAGCTCCCGGCCGGCAGGCCTTGGCGCGCTCCGCTGGCTCTCGTCTGGCCCGAGCGGGCGTGGAACGCCGCGACGACCTCGGGACTCTGGATGGGTTCTCTCTGCAAACGAGACCCGGGCGGCCCCCCTAGAGGTATGGGCGCTGCGGACGCCGTCGTGCGATTGGGAGAGGGCGTGGGGGCGAGCCACATGTTCGCAGGCGCAGGCCCTTTGGGCTCACTTGATCCTTTCACCCCCGCTCAGGCCGATTCGCTCTCCGAGGTTCATTAGAGCTGAGTGGTCGGCCACCGAGAGAACGAATGGAAACCCAAGTGCCTCTCCCTGGACGACTTTGCCGGTCGCCACCGCCTGCTGGAGTGAGGGCTCCAGCCGGACGCCCACGCCGTTCGCAGGGCAGCCCAAAGGGCCATTCGACTCACAGGGGGGGTAAAGCAAGAAGCAAGAAGCGTCGGAAGCGCCCGCGATTGAGCAGCCTCCTGGATCGGCCAGCGCGACTCCATCTCCGTCGATCAGAAAACGTAAGGATAGTTGCCGAATCGCGGTCAGCGGCAGAGGGAGCGCCTTGAGGACCAGACGTGCCGGCGCCCCCTTAGGTTCCTGTGGGAGGCCGGTGTAAGGATCCCGGTGGGCCCGTCCGGGGAAAAAGGCCTGAAAGACGAGGGTCACCCGTGGCGGTTTTCCATCCGGACCGTCGGGGATGAGGCGAAGCAGACCTCGGTCGTCTGGAACAAATCCCAGTAGAGCCTTCTGACGTGGCGCGTCTGCTGATCCAGCGCCCAACCGTCCCCGGGTGCCTGGAGCAACAGGACCGCCATTGGCAACGAGGCCAACACCATCTCCACTCCTTCCTTCTGCTCCACATACAACGATCCCCGCTTTTTACAGAGATTTCAATATCATGCCGCTTGCTCGCTCGGAAGCCACACCTCGGGATGATGACCCTCGCGACAGAGATGAATTCACCGATTCCCAACGCAACGAGTCGAGGCGGCGCCAGGGGAAACTGGCCTCCCGCTTGACGGCCGTGGGGGGCGGCGCCTAAGTTCTGAATGGAACGTGAGGCTTGGGCCCACGAGGGAGGGAAGATGAAGCGTGTGCTGGCGAGGCTCCTGATCTTGGCGGCTTTCGTGCTTCTGGCGCGGTCCAGCGGAGCCGACGGACCTTCAATCGCCGCGGGCGTCGGCACGGTCACGCCTACGAATGTCAACTCGACACTCTGGGTTACCGGGAGCGTTCGCTTTCCCATCGGGAGATTCTTCGCCATCGAGCCGGAGGTGGGCTACTGGTCCAAGAGCGAGGAAGTCTTCACCGTCCAGACGTCTCTCGACGATCTCAACTTCGGCGCCACCGCTCTGATCCTGATCCCGCTCGACCGCATCACGATTTTCTTCGGGGCCGGTGGCTGTGCCCACCACATTCAAGGCAGGGTCGGAGTGACCGGTCTCGGTTCAGCCTCGGACTCCACGACCAAGGGTGGCTACCAGGTTCTGGGCGGGATAGATCTCAGGGTTGGGCACAGCTTGAGCCTTTTCGGCGCGGCCCGCTACGATGGTGTGAAGCTCGACAACGGCGAGAAGCTCGACCAGACTAAGTTCTACGGGGGCTTGCGCCTGCGGCTCTAGTTAGCAGGACGGGGGAAGGCCAACGCATCCCGACCTGCAGTAGCGGTCGCCCCAGGGGCCTCTTGGCCGCGACCTCAACCTCGAGGCGCAGGGGAGGAAAGAAAAAGCGCCGCGTTCCAGGGAGGTGAGCCGCGTCACTGGCAAGCGAATCCGGGCCGGAGATATGCTCTGACTCAGGCATGCCTACCCCCGTGTGTCGCCGGTTCCGGCCTTGGATCAAGGTCCTGCTCGCGGTCGTGCCGCCGCTTCTCCTCGGTGGGTGCGGGGAGAGCTCGGCCAACCAAGCCACGCGCGAGCCGTGTTTGGGACGCGTCCTGGACAAGATCGCCCACCCCATGGTTCCCCTCGCCCAGCCACGCCCGGGGGAGAGTTACCGCGACCCCGCTTTCGGGACCATCGTGACCCGCATCACGGCCGCGAACCCCGCGGAGGGCGAGAACGCCGTCATCAAGCCTATGTATTCCACGATGCCCGCCTGGAATGCGGACGAGTCCCTCCTCTTGCTCTGGCACCGCGTCCGAGGCCACGAACTCTACCAGGGGGACGAGCCCTACCACTTCCTCCGCGGCTTGGCCCTCCGCTCGCCCTCCGACATCGAACAGGTGCTCTGGGACCCCACGGATCCGAACGTTCTCTACTACCCCTCCAACTACAACGCTGTGCCCTTGCTGATCGAGCACCGGGTGCAGCCGGTGGATGGCTGGCGGGTGATTCATGACTTCCGCTCCCCCCCAACCAATTGCCCGGTGGACTGGGCCCGGGTCTTGAGGCTCGGCTCCGATCCACAGTGGATGAGCTGGGGCCCCCGGAAGATCCTGGGTCTGCAATGCGGGGACACGAAATTCCTCTACAGCATCAGCGAAGACGCGGTGCTGGCCGTGGGCCGGGCTCCCAGCTCCAACGCCCCCGTGGTCGCGCCCTCCGAGACCCTAGCCGTCCTGGATGGATATGTCTTCAACATGAGTCTCCTGCCCCTGCGCCGCCTTGTGATGGCGAACCCCTACGAACACGCGAGCGCGGGCCGCTCTCTCCAAGGCTACGATACCTGGAACGCAGTGGCCTTCGATGGCGAGGACATCGGATCGCTCGTCTCTCACCGCCTCGACACGGGCGAGCGGAGGGTTGTGATTGGACCTGCGAACGGCTACCCCTATCCGCCCTCATCAACCCACCTCTCGGCCGTGGCTCAGAAAGCCCCGGGTTGGGTGGCCCTCGGGATCGTCGGCAACCACACGGGTCAGACCCTGCTCGACAACGAGATTGTCCTCGCCAACGTCGACACGGGTCAGGTGTGCCGTGTGGCCCACGCCCGAACCTTCGCGGGGTCGACCGCAGAGGGTCGCTGGGGCTACTGGAGCGAGACCCACCCCGCCCTCAGCCCGACCGCCACTCGGATCGTCTTCGGGAGCGACTGGATGAACGGCCTCACCGTGGACAGCTACGTGGTGGACCTTCGGAAGCCCTGAGGGGTCCGGGCCGCCGCCCCTCCCCGCCCGCCGCCTCGGAATCGGCTCCGGGGGGAGTCATGGGCCGTCCCGGGGGACCGACCGACCGGGAGCTCGGACGAGGGTCCCCCCGGTGCCCGCGAGCCCCCCGCAGCGCACGAGCCGCGACGACTCGAACGAGGGAGAGGCTGATGGGGCGTGGCCTTTCGCTTCAGATCACGGCCGTCAAGGCCGCCGCAGCTCGCACCAAAGCTCTTCCGTGATCTTTAGGGAGACGCGCACCTTGCCCCCCCGACGTGTCATGTGCAGATCCCCGACCTTCTCGAAGCCGCTCTTACGAACTCCCTTGAGGGATGCGAAGTTCGTGCACTCCACAGTCAGGAAGAGACGCCGCTTCCCCTCCGCGGCAAGGCGGCGGTGGAGCTCGAGGGCCCGCGCTGCCTGGTACCCGAGCCCCCGGTACTCGGGGTTGGTGTAGGACCAGTACTGATAGGCGGTGTCGTCAGGGAGGCTGAGGTAGACGCCGTCCATCACGAAGACGAGGGGCGAGCGCGCGACCCAGGTGTAGCCCACGAGCGCGTCCCCGTCCGACTGGACCAGACACCGTTCCCCCTGTCTCGCCGCTTCCATGTGCCTCGGTGTCCAGACCCCCGCGCGGCAGCCGTCGGCAATCTCGTCCGGGGTGGCGAACCGAAAATGATGTCGACGCGCCTCTGCGGCCGAAGGGGGGAGGGGTCGAGGTGTGGTCAGCCCGAACAGGTCATGCCGCCACGAATGACGCCGAAGGGCCGACCTGATCAGGATCGCCGCCGCTCTCCATCCGTGTTGCCGCCGGGCGGCCCCGATGTTGGCAAAGGCGGCACGGAGGCTCATGGGGAGCTCGCTCCTAAGCCCAGGCCCCCCTGGGCATCAGGAGGCGTTCCCCCGGGCAAGGCCGATGTTGCGGCCGCGCAGACGGCGTCGCAAACGGTCGATCCCCGGAAGCGATAAGGAAAGGTAAGGCGTATTCTCCATGAAAAGGCGGAGAGCTCGTCGCCGTCGGCGGCGTCGGCTCTCCCTGCCGAGGAGGCGCGCCAGCGCCGGCTCACCCTGCAGGCTCCGAGCGAGGTTAAGGAGTTCGTCCAGGTATTCGTCGTAGTCGGTGCGGAGGGCACGGAGGAGACGGGCCCGAGGCGCCTCCGGGAAGGTGCGGGCCTCGGACCGCACGCCGAGGAGCTCGAGGGCGAGCATCGTGCGCGCGCATTTGCGGCACCGGCCGCAGTTGGCGGGCCCACCGGCATTCTCAAGGCAGACGCGCAAATAGCGAAGGGCCAGGGGAGAGCGTGCGACCAGGCTCGATAGCTTGTCCACGCGAGTCGCTTCCGCGCCATGATGGAGAATCTCGAGTTGCTCCGTCGACCAGAGTTCGTCGAGCAGAGGGTGGGAGCCCTGCGGAACCAGCTGGGCGTAGGAGTTAGAGGAGGGTACTAGAAGCCGGCCCACGACCCCCGACAAGGGCAAGGTGGTGGCGGCCACCGCCGCGCCAAGGTATTGGAGCTCATAGTTGAGGGAGAAACGGCTTCGAAGATTGGTCTCTCCGGCAATCAGGGTGAGGCCCGCCTCATGCGCAACCTCCTGAGCCCGTTGCTGAGACTCCGCCACTCCCCTCGACATCTCCAGAGGCTGCTCGAGACCCTTGAGAAAAACGAGGTGCGTGAGGCGGGGGACGTCGGAGGCCGGGCCGGCCAGCGAGCGGAGGAGGGTATAGAAGGAGTCGACGCCGCCGGAGAAGAGGGCGGCGACGCCCGAGGCCGTGGCCGAGGCCTGCCTCTCGCGGGGCCGGGCCGTGACCCGGACCCGACGGAAATCCGGGTTCCAGCAAAGCAAGATGTCTTGGATTCGTCCCAGCCGACTGAGCAAGCGGGGAGAGACGGGGGGAACGAACTGGAGATCTTCTCCGCCCTTAAGGCACGGGACGAGTAGGGCGGGCAGGAAGGGATCCGCGGACTCCGTGAGAGAGCTCCGGAACCCAGCGGGAAAGGCGAAGAAGACCTCCTCGGTAGCAGTCGCCCGATCTCGTTGGACGGTTCCCACGAGCCGCACCTCGTCCGGGGAAACATCCACTCTCGTCGCGAGGAGCTTCATCCGCCTCCGAGGCTGCGGTACCGACCCTCCCAGGCCCTCGAGGAAGGTACGCCGGCGGGTGCGACCGGTCAAATCTCACTACGCTCAACTCTCGCCGCGCTCACCGCGCACAGATCCTGTGCGATCGAACCTAACTTTCCCTGGTCGAGCGCGGTCCGCTAACGGGGCGAGGGTCGGATGTACCTCCGATCGGGCGTGTGAGAGCGCTATTCGAGAGCGGACGGAGCCAGGGTCCTCGTCCCGAGGGGTTGGCGTACGGGGGTTAGCGAGGCTGTGGTAGGATTCGCGCCTTCGCAAGCCCTGGAGCCGCGGCACCAGGAGAGCTGCGCCGGCCTCGGGGGCCGCGGTCGCCAGGAGGCTGACCTTGCCAGATCACCTGATCGAGCCGCATGGCGGCGAGTTGATCAATCTGCGGGCAGACGAGAAGCGTCGAACGGAGCTCAGGACGGCTTCCCGAGATTGGCTGGGCTGGGACCTCACCCCGAGGCAGCTGTGCGATCTGGAGCTGCTGGTGAGCGGAGGTTTCTCTCCGCTCCAAGGATTCATGGGGCGGAAGGACTACGAGGCGGTACGGGACCGGATGCGCCTCTGCAGTGGCAAACTCTGGCCCATCCCCATCGTGCTCGACCTGCCGGAGAGCGTTGCCCGGGAGGTGCGCCCGGGCTCCCCCCTGGCCCTGCGAGACCCGGAAGGGGTGATGCTCGCGGCTCTCCACGTCGAGGAAAGCTGGCAACCGGACCGAGAGGCGGAAGCCCAAGCGGTTTACGGCACGACGAACCGTGATCATCCCGGGGTAGCACACTTGCTGGACCAGACCCACTCCTTCTACGTGGGGGGGCGAGTCGAAGGCGTGGAAATGCCCCATCACTACGACTTTTGCGCCCTGCGCCTGACGCCTGCGGATCTGAGGGCGGAGTTCCTGCGGCTGGGATGGCGGCGGGTCGTCGCGTTCCAAACGCGGAACCCCATGCACCGCGCGCACTTCGAGTTGACCCTGCGGGCCACGCGCGAAGTCGGGGCCAACCTCCTCATCCATCCCTCCGTTGGCCTGACCAAGCCCGGTGACCTCGACCACTACATCCGGGTGCGTTGCTATCAGGCGCTCCTGCCGCACTACCCCTACAATGCGGTCAAGCTCTCTCTCCTGCCGCTCGCCATGCGGATGGCGGGCCCGCGCGAAGCCCTCTGGCACGCCATCATCCGCAAGAACCACGGCTGCACGCACCTGATCGTCGGGCGCGACCACGCCGGGCCCGGCTCCGATTCGAGCGGGCGCCCCTTCTACGGGCCCTACGCGGCTCAGGAGCTGCTGAGGGAGCACGAAAAGGAGTTGGGCGTGGGCATGGTCCCTTTTCGGGTGCTGGAGTACGTGGCGGATCTGGATGCCTACGTCCCCCAAGATGAGATCGGGAGCCGACCGTCCTTGAGCATTTCGGGGACGGAGCTGCGTCGGCGGCTCAACGAGGGAGCGGAGATCCCCCGGTGGTTTACATTCCCGGGAGTCGCAGCCGAGCTACGCCGAACGCATCCGCCCCGGCGTCAGCAGGGCTTCTGCGTATTCTTCACCGGGCTGTCCGGAGCGGGTAAGTCCACCATCGCCAACGTGCTGCGGGTGAAGCTCCTCGAGATGGGAGGCCGGCCCGTCACCCTGCTCGACGGCGACGTCGTGCGGAAACACCTGTCCTCGGAGCTCGGATTCTCAAAGGCCCATCGCGACTTGAACATCCTGCGCATCGGGTTCGTGGCCTCGGAGATTACGAAGAACGGTGGCATCGCCATCTGTGCGCCCATCGCTCCCTACGACTCGGTGCGGAAGCAGGTGCGAGAGATGATCCAGCCGGTGGGCGGCTTCGTGCTCGTGCATGTCGCCACCGCCATAGAGGTGTGCGAAGGGCGAGACCGAAAGGGCATGTATGCCAAGGCGCGAGCCGGCATCATCAAGGAGTTCACGGGGGTCTCGGATCCCTACGAAGCCCCCGCCGACGCTGACCTCGTGATCGACACCGCGAGCGTCGATCCCGGGGAGGCGGCACAAGAGATCCTGCTCTGCTTGGAGCGCCAGGGATTTATCGCCTCCCTTGAGCCCGAAGGGGCAACCTCGTGAGGACGTAGCCATGGGTCCGACCGGGAAGAGAGCGTGATTCCCACCTTCTTCATCGTAGGTGCTCCGCGGTGCGGCACGAGTTCGCTCTATCTCTACCTAGATGCACACCCCCAGATCTTCATGTCCAAGCCGAAGGAGCCGCACCACTTCGGGTCCGACCTGGACCTGCGGCCGAGGCCGTACGCGGACCGCGAAGCCTATCTGAAGCTGTTCGATGGCGCGGGCAAGGTCTCTCACGCGGGAGAGGCCTCCGTCCTCTACTTGTACTCCCGGACTGCTCCCGAAGAGATCCTCGCTCTAAATCCGGCGGCAAGGATCATCATCATGCTCCGGGATCCCGTGGAAATGATCTGCTCCCTCCATCTGCACAATCTACTCCTCAACTACGAGGACATCGGGGACCTGGAGCAGGCGCTGGAAGCGGAATCAGACCGGCGGGAGGGCCGACGGATTCCCCCCACCTGCATCCCGCCCCTGTCTCTCCAGTACACGACGGTGGCGAAGTACGCGGACCACGTCGTACGTTACCAAGAGGCCTTCGGGCGAGATCGCGTCCTCTGCGTGCTCTTCGATGATCTTTGCGCGGAACCGGAAAGCATCTACGAGCAGGCCCTGTCCTTCCTCGGACTGGAGGGGAGCGGGCGGCCCGAGTTCAAGGCTCACAATCAGGGGCTGAGCTGGCGGAGCCAGCGGGCAGCCCAAGTGCTGCTGCCCGCCTACTCTCGCTGTTACGGGCTCGCGAGCAAATTGCCGACGAAGCTCCTCCGCTTGTCGGCGCTCGGGATGGTCGGTACGCTCTTCTACCTGCCCTTAAAGCTGAACCTCAGGCCGGCCCCGACTCCACCCCTGGGCATCGAACGGCGGAGAGTGCTGCGGGAGGGGTTCCGCGAGGATGTCGAGCGGCTGGCGGACCTCCTGGGCCGCGACCTGTCGAAATGGTTGCGCCCAGAGGGCTAAGACCGGCCTCCCCGTGACTTCACCCCGGCGGGGACCGCAGTTCCGGCGCGCGGCCCGGTGCAGGCAAATGCGCCCCGCGAGGCGATCCCGGTGACGAGCAAGCCTTAGGCTCCCCCCCTTAACGCCCGACGGTTCCTATGCAAGCGGGGTCGTGAGGGCGGAAAGACGCGCCGCGCGGGGCCGGCTCAGCGGCGTGCGTAGGTCGCCTCGATCACCTTCACGGGCCCCCGACCCGGGAGGTCGAAGTACACCGTGAGGACGTGACGATCGGGGCTCTCGACTTTCAGTAGCTCGCGATAGACGAGGATCGCTCCCGTCACCTCGTCTCGCTCTTTACCGCTCAGGATGAACGAGCGGGTCGCGGGGTCATAAGTTCCCCAGGGCTGTAAGTAATGGGTCCCGAGATTGTTCAGGCCGAGAGCGAAGAACTTCTGCTGCTGGCTGTCGAACCCATAGATGGTCGCCTGCTCGATCTGCGAAAGCTCCTCGCCGAGGGCCGCCTCGCAATGCAGGAAGCGCCCTCCGAGGATCCAGTGGTTCTCGCTCGTTCCGGTCAAACGGGTGGGCGCACGGCCCGCGCTCTGCCACGAGACGGTTACGGTCCAGCTCCCTTCGAGTGGTTCGAGCCAGCGGTGCTCGGGGCCGGGGCGGCTGACTGCGATGTGGCGGCTGATCTCATCCTCCAGCCGGGGCTCGGGGGAGGCGACGGCGGCGGGGGGGGTCCGCTCGGGGGGGCCTCCTGCCAGCGCCGGAGGGGGACCCGCTCCCGTGGCGAGGACGAGGGCGAGGACTCCGGTAGTGCCGGGCGTCGGCAGTCTCATGGGCTCCTCCTGTGCCGGTAAAGCTAACACAGCCTCGACGGTTCGGGCGAGGAGGATTGAAGAGCGGAATGCGCCCACGGTAGAATGCGCGCACCGGGAGAGAGTGGACTTGAAGTGGGTGCGGCGCATCGTAGCCGTGGTAGTCGGCTTGCCGGCTTTGGCCCTAGTTGCGCTTTTCCTGGCTGGCCAGCGCCCCGGGGCTGGGCGCAACATGGAGCGGGTGGCGATCGTCAAGCCTCCGAGCGAGGTCTTTCGCCACTTGGAGGAGGAAGAGCTCCTCAAGAAATGGACCCGTCTTGCCGAAATAAAGCGGCTTACGGAGGGCGGGCTCCGGCGAGGTACGCGGTGGCGCATGGTGGCGGAAGCCCGCGGTCAGCGTACGCAGGTCGAGGGAGAGGTCACGGCGGTGGAGAGGGGCCAATACCTCGCGCTCCTCCTCAAGAGCCTGCCGGGGGCGCCCATTGGATTCACCCAGACCGTGGAGTATCGGCTGGAGGGGCGGGACGGTGGCACCCGTCTCACCGTAACCGCCGACACCCACTACGAAGGCCTCCTCCCGAGGCTCTTCGAGCCCCTCATTACCCGGGCCGCTCAGACTCAGATGGAGCAGAACCTTGAGCGGCTCCGCCAGCAGGTAGAGACCCAATCGGCCGCGCTCCCCGGACCCCCGGAACGTCGCTCTCCCCGCGAATAAGACGGCTGGCCTTAAGAAAAAGCAAACCGTTCTTTCGCCGAGTCATGTTTTTCCGTTGACAAGCCTGCTCTTATAGACTAAAAAGGCAAATCTAAACTGTTTTGATTCGCGCTTGGCCCGGGTTGTTCTGATGCACCCCCCTCCAGGTGATCCCACGCCTCAGGGTTCCATGGGCGGCGCGAAAGTGAGGGGTATCGTCGATCTCGCTTAGACACGATTACAGCTAAACGCCCGTCTCTAGGAACAAAAGAGGGGCTGTTGGGGGATCGGATTGGCAGCCGGTCCCAACAGCCCCGGGCCAGAGGGGAGGGGGTATCGGTGTATCGAACCGAACCCCAGACCAGGGCCTTGTTCATTGTATACACAAAACTAGGTCCCTTTCTCAACTTTCTGTAAATGAAGGAAGAGGTTGGACGAAAGAACATGCAGTCTGCCCATAAGGCGGAATCGCTGAGGGAACCGGCGCCGTCGACAGGTGGCGGCGGCCTCTGGGTGGCCCGGCTGCGGCAACGCCAAGGCGTAGAGATGCGTCTCTTCTGTTTTCCTTACGCAGGCGGGGCCGCCTCCGCCTACCGAGGCTGGGCGGAGGCGCTGCCCTCTGCGGTCGAGGTGTGCCCGGTCCAGCTCCCCGGCCGCGGCTCTCGCTTTCTGGAGCCCCCTTTGCGTCGGGTCGGTGACCTCGTGCCCGCGATCGCCGATGGGCTCCGTCCCCTGCTGGACATGCCCTTCGCCCTTTTCGGGCACAGCATGGGCGCGCTCGTTGCGTTCGAGCTGGCGCGCGAGTTGCGGCGCCGAGCCCTGGCAGGCCCCGTCCTGCTCGCCGTATCAGGCCACCACGCTCCTCACTGGCCGGACCCGGAGCCCCCGTTCGCCCACCTGCCCGACCCCGAGTTCCTGGCCGAGGTCTGCAACCGCTACGACGGAATCCCGCCCGAGGTTCTTGCCGAGAAGGAGTTGCTGGACCTCATGCTTCCCGTGCTCCGGGCCGACATCCAGGCCCTCGAGAGTTATGCCTACGCCGCGGACACGCCCCTCGACTGCGCGTTCTCCTGCTTCGGCGGAGAGGACGATCCGCACGTCTCGCGGGCAGAGCTCGAGGCCTGGCGGGATCAGACGCGCGGGACCTGTACGGTACGCACGTTCCCCGGGCGCCATTTCTTCATTGAAACCTCCAGGGGTGCGGTCTTGCAGGCGCTCCGCCAGGGCTTGGAAGCGCGAACGACGGCAGGGCGGGAGCTCCCGTGAGGCTTCTCTGGGACGCCGCGCCTCATCCGGCCGGGCTTTGTCCGGGCGAAGTCCACGTCTGGGCGGCCTGCTTGGACGAGCCACGCGAAGGAGCTCTCCAGCGCTTGCTGTCGCCGGACGAGCAGGCGCGGGCCACCCGTTTCCGTTTCCCCCGCGATCGACGTCGCTTTGTCGTCGGCCGGGGACTCTTGCGTGGCCTGCTGGGGCGATATCTGGGCGTCGATCCGGGAACGCTTTGTTTCAACTACGGATCCCGGGGCAAGCCGTCGCTGGCGGGGGGGGAGCGCCACCTGAGCTTTAACGTTACCCACTCGGGGGCCCTCGCCCTTCTCGCCTTCGCGCGCGACCGGGAGCTGGGGGTGGATCTTGAGTGCGAGCGCCCCCTCCCCGACGCCGAGGAGATCGCCCAGCGGTACTTTTCGCCGCAGGAGGGGACCACGCTGGGCCGGCTCCCGCGGCGGGAGCGGGAGCCCGCGTTCTTCCGCTGCTGGACACGCAAGGAGGCTTTCATCAAGGCCACGGGCGACGGCCTGTCGCGGCCCCTGGACGGTTTCGACGTCACGTTCGCTCCAGGTGTGCCGGCTCGCTTGCTCCGCGTCGAGGGCGAGCCGGGCGCGACCGAACGCTGGTGGCTGGAGGAGCTGAAGCCCGCGGAGGGCTTCGTGGCGGCCCTGGCCGTGGAGGGCCGTCCGGACGAGGTCAAGTGTTGGAGCTGGATGGAGTTCGGGGAGGAAAGTGATGGACAACGAAGAGAAGGAAGACGAGACGACTTACAAGGTGGTTGTGAATCACGAGGAGCAGTACTCGATCTGGCCGGCGGGGCGGGAAAACCCTCTCGGCTGGCGCGATGCGGGTAGGACGGGCCCGAAAGCCGATTGCCTGAGCTACATCAAGGAGGTCTGGGTCGATATGAGACCTCTTAGCCTCCGCCAGAGGATGGAGCCGGCGAGTCGGGGGCAATAGCCGCCATGACAGAGGAGATAACGGCCGAGTTACGACCGAAGCCGCACAAGGCTTTGGTGCGAAACGGTGCGACTGCCCCCCAAGGGACGGAGACGCTGGAGATCGTCCCGGACGATGTTCAGCGATGGACAGCTCGGCGGCGAATCGCCCTGGTGCTCGGGATCTTGAAAGGGGAGATGTCGGTCGAAGAGGGGGCCCGCCGGCACGGACTCACCCCGAGCGAGATCGAGGACTGGAGGGAACGCATGCTGGCCGCGGCGCACAACGCCCTCCGTTCCAAGCCGCGGGACGAGGAGGCCATCCGAGAGGAGCAGTTCCGGAGACTCAAGCAGAAGGTGGGCGAGCTCGTACTGGAGGTCGACACTCTCAAGGAGGCGCTGCGCAACGCGCGTTCCGCGAGCATGGACACGAACGACGATTGAGGGCTGGCAAGGGGGTCGGCCCATAAGGACACAGCGCGGACCGGCGAGCCTAGGGCGAGCCGGGGCCGCGGGCTAAGGAATGGACTCACTGACTCGCAGTTCGACGGACCTGGACCGCCTTCTGGCCGAGCTGTCGCGCTTGGGCGTGACGATCTCCGCGGAGGGAGATCGCCTCATTCTCCGCGGGCGGGAGGGGGCCATCGCTCCCGCCCTCCGCGAGACGGTGGCGAGACACAAGCCAGCTCTCCTCGAGAGACTGAGAAGGGACAAGGACGACCGCCTCCTCTCTCTAGCCCAAGAAGGTTTGTGGTTCCTGGAGGAGATGGGGCGCGCCGGGAGCGCGTATCACTGCTCCGTCATCCTGCATCTGCAGGGCGTTCTTGATGCGGCGGCGCTCCGACGCAGCCTGACTGAGATCGTGCGCCGCCACGAACCATTGCGCACAGTCTTTCGGGCTGGGGAGGGGGGGCCGCGCCACTCCGTCCAACCACCCTATGAGGTCGACTTAGCGGAGCACGATCTTAGAGAGCTTCCTCCCGAGGAGCAGCGGCGGTTCGGCCTCGAGCTCGCTCGAGCAGCTCACCGTCTCCCCTTTGACCTTGCGCGGGGACCGCTGCTCCGAGGCCAGCTCTTCCAGATCGGGGCGCACGAGCATGCCCTCGCCCTCTTCGTACACCACCTTGTCTTCGACGCTTGGTCAGGGGGGGTGCTGTGCGCTGAGTTGGCGGCACTCTATCCTGCTTTCGCGGCGGGAGCGGCCTCTCCGTTGCCCCCGCTGCCCGCCCGCTACGCCGACTTCGTCGTCCACGAGCAGGCCCTGCTACGGGGACCGCGAGGCTCGGAGCTGCGCGACTTCTGGCGGCATCGGCTAGAGGGCATGGAAGCGGCGGAGCTGCCGACAGACCACCCTTGCCCCGCCAACCCCACCTTCCGTGCTGCCCGGGAGACCCTGACTCTTCCCCCCACGCTCGTGGGGGGGCTCCGCGCCTTGAGCCAGCATGAGGGTGCCACCCTCTTCATGGTGTTGCTGGCCGGATTCAAGGCGCTCGTCCACCGCTATACCGGGAAGAGCGACGTGGTGGTGGCGACGCCCAGTGCGAACCGCGGGCGGGCCGAGTTCGAGGGTTTGATCGGCTACTTTGTCAACACCCTTGTCTTGCGAACGACGGTAACGGGTGGGCTCTCGTTCCGGGAGCTCCTGGCCCGCGTCCGGGCCTCGGCTGTCGCGGCCTACGAGCACGAGGAGCTGCCGTTCGCGAGCCTCGTGGAGGGCCTGCAGCCGCGTCGAGACTCGAGCCGCCATCAGGTCTTCCAAGTGCTCTTCAACATGCTCTCCGTCGACTCGAGGCCCATCGAGGTCCCGGGGCTTCGTTTGACCCCTACGGAGCTGGGGGCGGAGATAGCGGGATTCGACCTGACTGTCCACGCCGTGGAGGCCGGAGGGCTCCTGGTCGTCAGCCTCAACTTCAACCCCGACGTGTTTGAGGCCACGACCGTACGGGAGATGCTCGGCCACTACCGAGACATTCTGGAGGCCGTCGGCATCGACCCCGGCCGAAGGCTCGCGCAGCTTCCGCCTTCCCGCGCGCTTCCCGGTCCGGCCGCCCGGGCAGGGGAGAGCCCGCGAACCCCCACGCCCCTGGTGACACAACCGGCAGGGGGGCTCAGCGAGCCGAGCTTCCTCTGGCCCGCGGAGACGAGCTTCCTCCCGCCCACGGGTGTCCGAGACGATAGTCCGTACCCCCGGGAGGCGACGGTAACGGAGCTTTTTGAGGGGCAAGTGGAGCGGACGCCGGATGAGTTGGCGGTGGTGTTTGGGGAGGAGCGGCTGACGTATCGGGAGCTGAACGCCCGCGCGAACCGGCTGGCGCACCGGCTGCGTGGC
>DATMML010000024.1 GCA_035570235.1 Vicinamibacteria bacterium
GCCACGCAGCCGGTGCGCCAGCCGGTTCGCGCGGGCGTTCAGCTCCCGATACGTCAGCCGCTCCTCCCCAAACACCACCGCCAACTCATCCGGCGTCCGCTCCACTTGCCCCTCAAAAAGCTCCGTTACCGTCGCCTCCCGCGGGTACTCGACGGCAGGCGCGTTCCCCTCGATCTGGAGCCGACCCGCCTCGCCTTCACCGAGAAGTGGCAGCTCGGAGAGCCGTGCCTGGGGCCGGCCCGCCACCCCCTTGAGGAGTTCCTCCAGGTGCCCGAGCATCCTGGCTACGGTCGGCTCGTCGAACAGCTCGGTGCTGTACTCGAAGGCCCCCGCCAGCGAGTCTTCGCTCTCGGTTACGTACAGGGTGAGGTCGAACTTGGCGACCCCGTTGTCGAGGCCTCCCGCGGACCAAGTCAGTCCTGGCTTCGGGGGGGCGGGCCGGGGTGCGTTTTGGAGGGTGAATGCCACCTGGAAGAGCGGGTGTCGGGCCAGGTCGCGCTCCGGGCGCAGCTCCTCCACCAGCTTCTCGAAGGGTGCCTCTTGATTGGCAAAACCGGCCATGGTCAGGCCGCGCACCCGCGCCACCAGCTCACGGAACGAGGGGTCGCCAGAGAGATCTGTTCGAAAGACAAGCATGTTGGCGAAGAAACCGACGAGTCCTTCGAGCTCGGCGTGGGTGCGGGCCGCCACCGGCGATCCAACGGAGATGTCGACCTGCCAGGTGTAACGGTGAAGCAGCGCCTGAAAGGCCGCCAGGAGCGTCATGAAGAGCGTGACGCCCTCGCGCCGGCTGAAGGCCTTCAGCTCCTCGCGGAGACCCGGGCCAAAAGTCCGAAAGTGCCAAGCCCCGGCAAGGCTCTGCGCCGGAGGCCGCGGTCGGTCCGTGGGCAGGCTCAGGGAGTCCGCCCCCGCCAGCTGGTCCCGCCAGTAGGAAAGCTGTCGCTCCAGCACCTCGCCCGAGAGCGAATCGCGCTGCCAGGCGGCGAAGTCCGCGTACTGGATCAGGGGCTCCGGTAAGGGAGAAGGCCGCCCCTCGGAGAAGGCCCCATAGAGCGCCCTTAGCTCGTAGAGCACGACGCTGAGCGACCAAGCGTCCGACACGATGTGATGAAGGCTCAAGAAGAGGGTGTGCTGCTCCGACGCCGACCGCACGATCGAGCAGCGGATGAGAGGCCCGCGCGCGAGGTCGAAGGGAAGCCGCGCCTCTTCGGTTGCCAGCCGCCGCAGCTCGGATGGCCGTTGCTCCTCGGGCCAACCCCTGAGATCGGTGAGGGGTAGGGCCACGGCTTCAAGGGGTTCGATCCGCTGCACCGGCTCCCCCGCCATATCGATGATGCGGGCACGCAGGATCTCGTGCCGCCTCAGGATCTCGGTCAGGGCCCGTTCCAGGGCTTCCAGATCGAGGCGGCCGCCCAAGCTCACCGCGCTGAAGACGTTGTAGCGGGGGCTGCCGGGTTCCAGGCGGTCGAGGAGCCAGAGCCGCCGCTGCGCGAAGGAGAGAGGCCACTGGGTGGCATCCTTCCGCCGTGGAACTCCCTCGGTCGGAAGCACCCCGATCCCCTTTTCCTTGAGAAGCCGGCTGAAGACTTTGCGCTTCTCGGGAGACAAGCCGGCGAGGCTCGGGGAATCGCTGCCGCTCACGCCTGGTCTCCCGGCTCCGCCTGCAGAAGGATCGCGCGGACCTCCTCCATCGACATCCCACCCACCCCTTCCAGTAACCGAGCGATTTCGGTGGCCTGGCCCGGTTGCGCCTCCCTTTCCAGAATCACGGCCGCGAGCTCCGCCACGGTCGGAGCCTCGAAGAGCGCCTCGAGCCGGAGCGGCACCTGGAAGGTCTCCCGTAACCGGTTGACGATCCGGGTCGCGAGCAGGGAATGGCCGCCGAGATCGAAGAAGCTGTCACGCACTCCGATCCGCTCGAAGCCGAGGTACTGCTGCCAGATCTCCACGATGGCCCGCTCGACCTCGTTCCTGGGCGCCACGTAGTCATCCGAGAGATCGGGCCGTGCGTGGCGGGCGGCCGCCGGGCCCGCCCCCGACGCGGGACTCTCTGCGCGGGGCGCGGCTCCCGCCGCGAGCCGCGGGGCGAGGTCCACGACCGAGGTAAGCACCTGGGGCAAGCGCTGGTCGAGCGTCCGGGCGAAGACCTCGGCTCCCTCCCTCGAGAGGATCCCCAGTCCGAGCGTCTGGCGACGCGCCTCGGCTAAGTCCGCGGGCACGGTGCTCTCCACCGCCATCCCGACCTCAGCCCAGGTGTCCCAGTTGATCGCCACCGTGAAGGGCCCGCGACCCGACATGTTCCGGCGGGCGAGCGCGTCCAGGAAGGCGTTGGCCGCCACGTAGTCGAACTGCGCGGCACCCCCCAGAACCGACGCCAGCGATGAACAGAGCACAAGGAAGTCGAGCGGCTTTCCGGACAGCAACTCGTCCAAGATCAGGGCCCCCTTTACCTTAGGGGCCAAAACCTCCTCCGCGACCTCGCGGGCCTTTAGCTGGATGACGCCGCCGGGTGCCGTCCCCGCGGCGTGGATCACCCCATTCAAGCAGCCAAAGCGCTCCTCGGTCCGGCGGAGAGCCTCCTCCATCTCGGCCCGGTGGGACACGTCCGCCTGGAGGATCAGCACCTCCGCCCCCAGGGCCTCCAGAGTCCGGACCCTTTCGATCCTTCGACGGGTCCCGCCGTCGCCGTGCGACAGCCAGCCGTCCCACTCGGCCCGCGGGGGCAGGCCGGAGCGTCCGAGGAGAACGAGCCGCGCTTTCACCGACCGGGCCAGGTACTCGGCGAGTTCGAGACCAATGCCCCCCAGTCCGCCCGTGATCAGATAGACACCGCGCGCCCGCAAGCGGGCGGGAACGCCCTCCCGACGACGTTCCAGGCGCACCGGCTCGAAGCTCCGCACCCAGCGATCGATGCCCCGGAGCGCCACAACTGCGTCCTCCGTTCCCTCCCCGCACTCAGCGAGGATCGCGTCCAGCTCCTCACTCGACCAGGAGCCGGAACTAGGAACAACGATGTCGATGCTCCGGCAGCGAAGTCCGGGGTATTCCTGGGGGATGACCAGGCAGGGGCCGAGCACGGTCGCCTTCTCCGGATGCGCGAGACCTTCGCCGCTCACCTCCTGCATTTGGCTCGTCAGCACCGAGAACTGCACGCGCTGCTCCACCCCCTGGAGGCCCAGGGCCTGGGCGAAGGAGACCAGGCTGAACAAGCCGACGTCTTGGCTCTGCTCAAAGGAAGGAAGGGGGAGACCCTTCGGAGTGACACCCCAGAGATGGACGACGTGGCCGGGGAGCCTACCCTGACCTGCCAGCTCGCGGACGAGCGTCCCATAGTCCTCGCTCCGCCCCGCCTGGATGCGGAAGTCGCCCCCCGCCAGTTGCTCATAGGCAGGGCCCCTAGTGACCACGACCGTCTCCTGACCCCGCTCGCGTAGCCTCCCCACGAGGCCGACCCCGAGACCGCACTCGTCGGCCAAGACGAGCCAAGGCCTGCTCGCGGCCGGAACCTCCAAGGCCGGGCGGCTCCGCTTCCACGAGGGCACGTAGAACCAGTCCTCCAGGCCCTTCTTCGCGACGACCGTCGGTACGGGGGCGGCCAGCTGGCTCCGGTCGAGCCAGTACCGTTGCCGCTGGAAGGGATATGTCGGGAGGGCCAACCGGCGCCGCCGTTCGCCGGCCCGGTGACTCCTCCAGTCGACATCGACACCAGCCAACCAAAGCCTCCCCAGGGTCACGAGCAGCGCTTCCTCGTCCGATCGTCCACCCTGGGCATGACGTGCGGATGACAGGACGATCTGATCCGGTGAGCACGCGGGATGGCGGCGAGTCAGACCCGCCAACGCCTGCCCGGGGCCGACCTCGATCACAACCCGCCGCGGCCCCCTGAGCAGCTCCCCGAGGCCATCGAAAAACCGCACACTCCCCCGTAGGTGCCGGACCCAGTAGGTCGGGTCCGTTGCTTCTTCGGGCCGGATCCAGGTTCCGGTCAGGTTCGAAACGAAGGGGATGCGGGGTGCCCGAAGCTCCACCTTCTCCACCGCCTCCCGGAAACGCTCCAGGATCGGGTTCATCATCGCGGAGTGAAACGCGTGAGACGTGGCCAGACGCTCGCAGGGCAGCCCCCTCGACTCGAGGCGTGCCTCCAGCGCCGCCACCGCTTCCTCAGGTCCAGAGACGACGCACTCGCGGGGCCCATTCACGGCGGCAAGGTCCAAGGCCCCGTCCAGGAGCGCGCGGATCTCCGCCTCGGGCAGTCCCACCGCCGTCATGGCTCCGGGGGCCAGCGCCTGCATGAGCGCTCCCCGGATCGCCACTAGTCGCAGCGCGTCCTCGAACGACATCACCCCCGATGCGCATGCGGCCACGTATTCCCCGACGCTGTGGCCAAGCATCGCTGACGGGCGGACTCCCCAAGCATCCCAGAGCCGGGTGAGGGCCCAAGAGACGCTGAAGAGCACGGGCTGGGTGAACCGCGTTTCGCGAAGACGCCGGGCCGCTTTCTCCTCGTCCCCCCGGGGATTCAACAGCTCGCGCAGGTCGAGCCCTAGCTCGGGGACGAGCATCTCCGCGCAGCGATCGAGCTCGGAACGGAACACCTCCTCGTGGCGAAGGAGCTCCGCGCACATCCCCACGTGCTGCGCCCCCTGTCCGGGGAACAGAAATGCCAGGCTCACCTCCCCGCGCTCTGGAGCAGTGCCGACCAACAAGCGTTTGGGGTCGGCCGGGGAAAGGACGTTCGCGGCCTCGCTCGTATCCCGCACCACCACCGCCCGGCGATGGGCGAACTCACGGCGCCCGACCTGGAGCGTCCAGGACACGTCCGCCAGGTCCAGACCGGGGTTGTGCCTCAGGTGCTCCGCGAGCCGGGTCGTGGCTTCCTCCGCCGCGGCGTCGCTGCGCGCAGACCATACGAGGAGCTGCCACGGGCGCGAGGGGCCCGTTTCCGGTAGGGAGGGCGCCTCCTCCAGCACCACGTGGGCGTTGGTCCCTCCGATACCGAACGAACTCACACCCGCGCGCCGGGCCACCCCCTTCGTGTTCCACGGTTGCAGCCGCTGGTTCACATAGAAGGGGCTTTCCGAGAAGTCGATCTTGGGGTTGGGGTGCTCGTAGTGCAGGCTGGGCGGGACTTCACGGTGCCGAAGGGCCAGCACGGTCTTAATCAGCCCCGCCACGCCCGCCGCTGCATCCAGATGGCCCACGTTCGTCTTCACCGACCCGAGGGCGCAAAACCCCTTCTCATCCGTGGACGCCCGGAACACCTGGGTGAGGGCCTCCACCTCAATGGGGTCCCCGAGCGCGGTGCCCGTCCCGTGCGCTTCCAGGTAGCTGATCGTCTCCGGCTCCACCCCCGCCCTCGTCTGGGCCAGAGCAACCACCTCGGCCTGGCCCTCGACCCCGGGCGCCGTGAAACCGACCTTGTTGGAGCCATCGTTGTTGATCGCGGTGCCTCGAATCACAGCCTCGATGCTGTCGCCGTCCCGCAGCGCGTCCTCCAGCCGCTTCAAGACGACCACGCCCACCCCCGCCCCCGCCACGGTGCCCTGCGCCCGGGCGTCGAAGGCTCGGCAGTGGCCGTCGGCGGAGAGGATGCCCTCCTCCTCGTAGCGGTAGACGGTCTTCTGGGGCACGGCGATCGAGACTCCACCCGCCAGCGCCATGTCGCAGTCGTGGAAGGCCAGGGCCTGGCAGGCGAGGTGCACGGCCACGAGCGAGGTGGAACAGGCC
This sequence comes from Vicinamibacteria bacterium, assembly GCA_035570235.1. Lineage (NCBI taxonomy): Bacteria > Pseudomonadati > Acidobacteriota > Vicinamibacteria > Vicinamibacteria bacterium. The sequence continues at coordinate 5,728 of DATMML010000024.1, forward strand.
GTCTGCACGGTCACCCCCGGCCCCCTGAGGTCGAGCTTGTAGGACGCCCGGGTGGCCAGGAAATCCTTGTCGCTTCCGAGCACGGAGCCGAAGCCGCCCACTGCGCTCAGGACGTCGGGGCTAAGGGCAAGCGGGTTCAGGTAGGTGTTCAGGCCAACGCCCGCGTACACGCCGATCGTGCCCGGGTACTTCCTTGCCTCATAGCCCGCGCGCTCCAGCGCCTCCCAGGCCGTCTCCAGGAAGACCCGCTGCTGGGGGTCGATGACCTCCGCCTCCCGCGGGTTGTAGCCGAAGAACCCCGCGTCGAAGAGCTCGGCGCCTTCCAGCACCCCCCGCGCCTTGACGTACCTCGGGTCCTGCAGCACCTCCGGTGGGACCCCGGTTTCTCGAAGCTCGTCGTTAGTGAAGAAGCTGATGCTCTCCACGCCCTCGCGCAAGTTCCTCCAGAACACATCGAGGCTCGGGGCTCCCGGGAAACGGCCCGCCATCCCGACGATGGCTACTCCCTCCGTGCGCGCCGTGCTTCTCGCGCGGTCGCTTTCGCCCCCTCGCGCCAGCGGTTTCGCCTCTCTTCCCTCCTCCGAAAGGTAGGCGGCCATGGCCTTCACAGTGGGATAGCGGAACAGGTCCACGACCGAAAGACGCGGGAACTCATGGCGGAGCTTGGCGTGCACCTGGAGCAGCAGGAGGGAGTGCCCTCCGAGGTCGAAGAAGTTGTCCTGGACACCCACTCGCTCAATCTTGAGCACGTCCCGCCACGCGGCCGCGATCGTCTGCTCGGCCGAGCTGCGGGGGGCGATGAAGCGCTCCTCGAGCCCGATCCGCCCCTCGGGCAGGGGCAGCGCCCTCCGGTCCACTTTCCCATTCGGGGTCAGGGGCAGGCGCTCCAGCATGACGAACGCGGCCGGGACCATGTGTTCGGGCAAGTGCTCCCTCAGGTGCGCGCGGAATTCCGCCACCGAAGGGGCCGACAAGGGCGCGGGCACGACGTAGGCCACCAAGCGCCGGTCGCCGGGGCTGTCCTCCCGGGCCAGGACCACGGACTCCCGGACGAGGGGGTGGAGGCCCAGCACCGCTTCGATCTCCCCGAGCTCGATGCGGAAGCCCCGGAGCTTCACCTGGCTGTCCCGGCGGCCCAGGTATTCGAGGTTGCCGTCGGGGCGAAGCCGGACCAAGTCCCCGGTGCGGTAGAGGCGCTGGCCGGGCTCCCTGCCGAACGGATCTGGGATGAACCGTTCCGCGGTCAAATCCGGGCGTTCCCAGTAGCCGCGGGCCAGGCCCGCGCCACCGATGTACAGCTCGCCCACCGCGCCCGCGGGCACCGGCTGCAGGTTGGCGTCGAGTACATATAGGCGCGTGTTGGCGATGGGCCGGCCGATGGGTACCGCCCCCGATCGCGGCAAGTCCGGGGGGACCTCGTACACACAACAACCGACCACCGTCTCCGTGGGTCCGTACTCGTTGATGAGGCGCGTCCCGGGTGCGGCCGTGCGCCAGAAGGAGAGGCCTTCCGCCCAGAGCGCCTCCCCGCCGATGACGAAGGCGCGGGCGCGACCTGCGGCCTCCCCCGGGCTCAGGGTGTGGCCGATGAGCTCGAGGTGGGCAGGCGTGATCTTGACCAGGGCGAAGTCGTGGCCGGTCCGGAGGGCGGCACCGAGCGCTTGCACGTCACCGTCCTCGGGCAAGAGGACAACGCTCTGCCCCGCCAGCAGCGGACAGAACAGGCTGGTGACGGTGAGGTCGAATGCCAACGAGGAGTGCACGGGCGCGCCCTTCGCTCCGGGGGCGGCATAGGTCCGCGCGGCCCAATGCAGGTAGTTCACGACTCCCCGGTGTGGGAGCATCACGCCCTTGGGCCGGCCGGTGGAGCCGGAGGTATAGATGAGGTAGGCCAGGTTCTCGGGCATCACTCCGACGGCTGGCCTCGTGGAGTTCCTTCTCGAAATCGGCTCCCAGCCACTGTCCAAACACACGAGCGGCACCTGGACGGGCGGCAGCTGCCCCGCCAGGCGGTGCTGGGTGAGGAGAACGGCCACCTCGGCGTCCGCCAGCATGAAAGCCAGGCGCTGCGAGGGGTAGGCTGGATCGAGGGGCACATAGGCGGCGCCCGCCTTGAGGACGGCGAGCAACGCGATCACGAGCTCCGGCGAACGTTCCAGACAGAGGCCCACCCGCGTCTCGGGGCCCACACCCAGGGCAAGCAGGTGGTGGGCAAGCTGATTCGCCTTCCGGTCGAGTTCTCCGTAGGTCAGCTCGCCGCCTTCGCCGACCACGGCCAGGGCTTCGGGCGTGCGGTCCACCTGCGCCTCGACCAAGTGGTGGACGCACGCGTGCTCGGGGAAATCGACGCGCGTCTCGTTCCATTCCACTACGAGGCGCCGCGATTCCTCCGCCGTCAGCAGGGGGACCTCGGCTAAGGAGCGCTCGGGGTCAGCGGCTAGACCCTCGAGCAGGATCGTCAGGTGCCCTTCCAACCGGGCAACGGTGTCTGGGTCGATGCGGCGACGGTCGTAGTCGATTCTCAGGGACAGCCTTGGCCCGGGGGTGGCGATCACGCTCAAGGGGTAGTTGGTAACGCCCTGATAGCGGACGTCCGTCACCGCACCCAGCGGCCGAGTGGAAGCGTCCAGGGGAAAGTTCTCGAAGGCGAAGATGCTCTCGAAGAGGGGCCGCCCCGCGGGCACGTCGCTCCAAGCCTGTACGTTCACGAGCGGGCTGTACTCGTACTGCCTTTGCTCGATCTGCTGTGCCTGGAGCTGCCTCAGCCACTCGAGAAGCGATGCCCCCGCCGGGACCCTGACCCTCATGGGCAGCGTGTTGACGAACAGGCCGACCATGGACTCTACGCCCGGCAAGGCCGGGGGCCGGCCCGACACGTTCACCCCAAACACCACGTCCTGCTCGCCGCTCCAGCGGCTCAGCAGCAACGCCCATGCTCCCTGGACGATCGTGTTCAGCGTGATCTGGTACCGCCGCCCCAGAGACTTGAGAGCCGCCGTGGCCGCGGAAGAGAGATGAAAGGCGTGCCCGGCCACCTCGGCTCCCGTCTCGTGCGTGCGGCCGGGCGCGCGATCGAGAGGTAGGGGGGTGGGGGCGGTGAAACCCTTGAGCGTCGCGCGCCAGTACGCCTCCGCCTGGGCCATGTCCTGACCCTCGAGCCAGCCCACGTACTCCCGGTAGGGACGGAGGGGGGGCAGGTTGGGTGCCTCCCCGCGGCGGAGGCCGTCGTAGGCGATGCTCAGGTCCTTCAGGACCAGGGACAGGCACCAGCCATCGAGCACGATGTGGTGGAAGCTCCAGATCAGCCGGTGGGTCTCCTCCGCGGTGCGCACCAGGGCCACGCGCATTAAGGGGCAGCGCGCAGGGTCTAGGCCGCGCCCGCGATCGCGGACGAGCAGCTCTTCCAGCCGCTCCCTCTGGCTGGCTGCGGGCAGTGCTCGCCAGTCGTGATCCTCCCAGTCGAGGGCCGCTCTCCGCTGCACGACCTGCAGGGGTCGGGCGAGTCCCTCCCACACGAACCGCGAGCGCAGCACGGGATGGCGGTCCACCAAGTGCTGCCACGCAAGTGCCAGGGCGGGCACGTCGATCGGACCCTGCAGCTCGAGGCTGAGCTGCTCGAAATACACCCCCGCCGCTGGGTCCAGAAGGGTGTGGAACAGCATCCCCTGCTGCATAGGAGAGAGCGGGTAGACGTCCTCGGCATCCGGGTCCCCGTTCAACACCCGGTCGAGGGTCGGCTGGTCGATCCCCGCGAGGGGGAAGTCAGACGGCGTGTGCCCGCCGGCCTCGGGAGAGCGGCAATGGGCCAGAATGGCGCGCAGCTCCTCCTCAAAGCCCAGGGCCAGCGCCTCGATGGTGGACGGCAGGTGCTCGCCTACGAGGTAGGTCCAACCAACCCTGAGCGAGCCACCCGTCACCAACGCGTTTACCTCGAGGCGGTGACACCGCTGGGTCTTGGGGCTTCGTGACTCCCCCCCTCCCTCTCGGCCGGGTGCGAAGAGGCCCAGGCCTCCCATCGCCTGGTCGAACTGGCCCAGGTAGTTGAAGCTCACCTCGGCCCCGGGGGAGGTCCAAAGCCGCTGCCCGCGCGCCAGATACCGCAGCAGGCCGTACCCGATGCCGCGCCTCGGGACCCCGCGGAGCTGCTCCTTGACCGACTTGAGCGCCTCGCCCGCCGCCCCGCCCTCCGCAAGCTCCAGGCGTACCGGGTAGAGACTGGTGAACCAGCCCACGGTCCGCGACAGGTCGACCCCCTCGAACAGTTCTTCCCGTCCATGGCCTTCCACGTCCACGAGCAGCCGGCTTCTTCCGGTCCAGCGGCCGAACGAACGCACGAGCGCGGTGAGCAGGACATCCGTGATCTGCGTGTGGTAGACGCCGGGCACGTCTTGGAGCAGCGCGCGCGTCTCCTCCGGTTCCAGCGCACGGGCGACCGTTCTCGTCGCTCCGGCGGTGTTCTCGAGGGCCGGAGGACCGTCTTTGGGCAGGGAAGGCCCTTCGGCATCGAGGACCTCCCGCCAGTACTCCCACTCCCCCCTCAAATCCTTCGATTCGGCGTGCGCGCGGAGCTTCTCCGCCCACTGCCGGAAAGAGGTGGTCTTGCGAGGCAGGCGCAGACGCTCCCCGCGCGAAAGCTGCCGGCAGGCCGTGTCCAGGTCCTCGAGGAGCACGCGCCACGACACGCCGTCCACGGCCAGGTGATGGATCACGATCAAGAGGCGGCGGGGCCGCCCGCCGCCCAGCTCCAGCAGAGCCACTCGCCACAACGGCCCCTGGGCAAGGTTCAGGCCCCTCTGGGTCTCGGCGGACGCTTCCTCGACCGCCTGCCCCTCCTCGCCTAGCCGCGCCCAGGAGAGGTCCACGCGCAAGAAAGTGTCGCCCCGGGGTCCCGCCAATTCCTGTCGCCACCCTCCGGCACTCCGCTCAAACCGCAGACGCAGCGCATCGTGGTGCTCCTCGAGGGCCCTCACCGCCTCCTCGAGCACCCCGACCTCAAGGTCCTCCGTGAGCTCCAGAAGCGCCGCCTGGTTGAAATGGTGGGCCTCCTCCTGCTCCTGCTCGAGAAACCAGCATTGGATGGGAGTGAGCGGCACCGGCCCCGTCACGAGCCCCTGCTCGGCGTCGACCACCGCCGACGTCCCCACCACCTGCGCCAGCTCGGCGATCGTCTGGTGCTCGAAGATCTGTTTTGGCGTCAGGCGCAGGCCCGCTTGGTTGGCGCGGGCGATGATTTGGATACTTAGGATCGAGTCGCCGCCGAGCTCGAAGAAGTTGTCGCGAATCCCGACCCGCGGAAGGCCCAGCACCTGAGCCCAGATCAACCCCAGCTCCTCTTCGACGGGCGTGCGCGGTCCTTCAAAGGCCTCTTCGGCGTCCCAGCGTACAAGGTCGCGGGCGAGGAGGGCCCGCGTGTCCACTTTCCCGTTCGGCGAAAGGGGCAGCGAGTCAAGAAGCCCAAACGCCGAGGGAACCATGTATTCGGGCAACCTCTCCTGCAGGAATCGGCGGAGCTCGGGCACGAGACCCCGCACCTTGGTCGCCTGCAAGGGATTGTTGGCGTGCGCGGTCCCCGGCCGGCTCGGCGGGAGAGGGAACCGGGGCGGCCCCAAGCTCTCGGACCGGTTACGACGGAAGAGCGCATCGTAGCGCCCCTCCGGGTGCGAACTCCCCCAGCTCAGGTCCACCCGGTACGGCAACTCGCCGTCCAGGCCCCAGAGCTCCTCCGGGTCCACCCCCCCTCCGTCGTCGGCCTCCGGGGGGGCGTCGTCATCTCGGCCGAGCCACCTCGCCGCGACCAAATCCGCTCGGATACGGGCGTTCGGCACCCGAAGGACCCCGAGGGTGCCGGGCTCGGTCTCGGCAAGGAGACGGCGGAGGCTGGGCAGGTTCAACCCGTCTTCCTCCCAGTCGAGCCAAGTGCACAGCTCCTCCTCCGGAGGGGGGCCGATCTCCAGGACCGCGTCGTACCGGTACTTGGTGAGCTCGTTGCGCGCCCGGCCACGCTTGGGCGAAACGTGGAGGCCCGCGACTCCCGAGATGCTCCGGGCGAGGGCAACGAAGAAGGCGGGGTCGACAAGCAGCTCCTGCTCCTGAGCCAGGTGGTCCCGGACCCGCTCCCGCACCTGCCCCTTCGAGGTCCCTGGGGGGGTCTGGTGGAGCTGCACCGCGGCCGCGAACGTCTCCAGCAGGGGCAGATGGCGGACATCGCCCACGAACAGCCGGCCGCCGGGGGCGAGAGCCCGCACTGCCGCCTCCAGAACCGTCCTCAGGTAGCCGAGGTCCGGGAAGTACTGGACGACCGAGTTCAGCACCACCGCGTCGAAGGAGCCCGCCTCAAGGCCGGAGAAGTCATCCGCCCGGCGTTCCAGCAGCGCGACCTGAGGAAGGAGGGCCGAGGCGCTGCCAAGCTGGCCCCGCAAGTACTCAATCGCGGTATTCGAGAAATCGGTCCCCACGTAGCGCTCGCAGTGGGGCGCCACCCGGAACAACAGAAGCCCCGTCCCGCAGCCGATCTCGAGGACCCGCCGCGGGCGCGCGGAGAGGATCCGCGCCACCGCCTGCTCCACCTGCTCCCGCATCTCCACTTCTGGGATGGGCAGGCCCGTGTAGGTGCTGTTCCAGCCGGCAAGGTTCAGGGTCGGGTCCGCGGGACCTGCGTTGTCAATCTGGTCATAGATGACGGACTCGTAGACCTTTCGCCACTGGTCCACGCGCCCCTCCCGCCCTTCCGACTCCCGGTGGGCGGCTTCGCCCCCCGATGCCGCGGCGACCACGTAGGCCACGAGGCGTTTGTCGCCGGGCGTCCGCCCTTCCTTGACGAGAACGACCGATTCCTTCACCGCGGGATGGCGGGCGAGCACAGCTTGAACCTCGCCCAGCTCGACGCGGAAGCCCCGGATCTTGACTTGGTCGTCCCGGCGGCCCAGGAACTCGATCGTCCCGTCTCCCCGCCAGCGGGCCGAGTCCCCCGTCCGATACAAGCGCTCCCCCGGTCGCTCCCCGAAGGGATTCGGGACGAATCGCTCCGCCGTCAACTCCGGCCGGTTCAGGTACCCCCGCGCGAGCCCGTCCCCTCCGATGAACAGCTCGCCCGCCACCCCCACCGGCACGGGCTCGAGGCCCGGATCGAGCACGAATACGTCGGTGTTCGCGATCGGCCGCCCGATTGGAATCGACTTCGTCCCCTCCGGCAGCCCGGCCGGGATCGGGTAACAACAGGTAAAGGTCGTACTCTCGGTGGGGCCGTACCCGTTGATGATCTGCGTCCGCGGCAGGCGGTCCTGAGCCTTTCGCACGTGGCCGACCGAGAGCGCTTCCCCTCCGATCAGGAGCTGCCGAACGGGCAGGAGCGCCTCCGACGCCTCGTCCACCACGGCGTTGAAGAGCGAGGCCGTGAGCCAGAGCGTGCTCACGCCCTCTCGGGTCAGCACCTGCCCCAGCTCCTCCGTGGTCGGAACTCTGTCCGGGTACACCACGCACCGACCGCCCACAAGAAGCGCCCCCCAGACCTCGAGGGTCGAGGCGTCGAAGGACACGGGGGCTAGCTGCAGCAGGGTCTCCCCAGCCGAGAGCCGCGCGTAGTCGGCCCCGAGCACGAGCCGTAGGATCCCGCGATGTCGGACCTCGACCCCTTTCGGAACCCCCGTGGACCCGGAGGTATAGGTCACGTAGGCCAGATCCTCCGCCGTCCCCCGCCAGCGCGGAGCTTCGGTCGGCTCCGCCGCGATCCCATCGTCCCGGTCCAGGCAGACGACCGGAATGTCCTCGACCGGCAGCCGCCCCAGCAGCCGCTCCTGGGTCAGAAGCGCGGCCGGACGGGCGTCCGCCAGCATGAAAGCGAGACGCGGCCGGGGATAGTCGGGGTCCAGGGGAACGTACGCCCCCCCTGCCTTCAAAATCCCCACCAACCCCACCACCAGGTCCAGCGACCGCTCGACGCAGATTCCGACCCGGGCCCCGGGCGCGACTCCCGCGCGCACGAGGCGCTGCGCCAGCTGGTTCGCCCGCCGGTCCAGCTCGGAGTACGTCAGCCGCTCCCCCCCCCACACCACCGCCACCGCATCCGGCGTCCGAAAAGCCTGCGCCTCGAACTCCCGGTGCACCGTGGATTCCCGCGGGTACGCCGCCCGGTCACCTACCCCCAGCCCCAGAACCTCTTCCCGCTCCTGCGCACCCAGCAGCGGAAGCGCCCCAATCCGCGTCTCCGGCCGCGCGCACGCCGCCTCCAGGAGGGTGAGCCAGCCGTGGCCGATGCGGTCCACGGTCGCGGCGTCAAAGAGGTCAGCGTTATAAGAAAAGGCCGCGGTCAGAACCCCCCTCTGCTCCCAGACGTGGACCTCCAGGTCGAAACGGGTGACGGCGGCTTCAGACAGGAAAGGACTCAAGGTCAGGCCGGGCAGTTCCGGGGGCTCCCAAGGCGCGTTTTGGACGGCGAAGACCACCTGGAAGATCGGGTTCTGGCTCAGGTCGCGCCCCAGGCCCAATTCGTCCACCAGCGTCTCGAAGGGCAGATCCTGATGATCGTAAGCGCCGAGCGCTGTCTCTTTGACCCGCGTGAGCAGATCCCGGAAGGATGGATTCCCGGCCATGCTCGTGCGCAGGGCTTGGCTGTTGACGAAAAACCCGATCAGGGCCTCGGTCTCGATGCGATTGCGGTTTGCGATCGGTGAGCCCACCACCACATCGTCCTGCCCCGTGTAGCGTTGAAGCAGGGCCTTGAAGCCGGCAAGCAGGCTCATGAAGAGCGTCGCCCCCTCGCGCCGACAAAGGGTAGCGAGCCCCTCAGCGAGCGCGGGGGGGAAGGAGATCGACCGGATGCCGCCCCGATAGGTCTGGACCGCGGGCCGGGGGCGGTCCGTGGGTAGCTCGAGCCGGGGGAGGTCGCCCCCGAGCCGCTGCCGCCAGTAGCCGAGTTGCTCCCGAAGGACTTCGCCTTGCAGCCACCCTCGCTGCCAATGAGCGAAGTCCGCATACTGGACGCTTAGCTCCGGCAGCGTCGCCTGCCCGCCCGTTAAATGCGCCGCGTATTGGGCCGCCAGCTCCCGGGTGAGCACTCCCATGGACCAGCCGTCGGCCACGATGTGATGGATGGTCAGGAGCAGGGCGTGGTCCTCCTCCGCAAGCCGAAGGAGGGTCGCCCGCACAAGGGGGCCTGTAGCGAGGTCGAAGGGTCGCTCTGCCTCCAAGACCGCGAACCGCCGGGCCTCACGCTCCCGCTCCGACTCTGGGTGGCCGCCGAAGTCAGCGGTGGCCATGCGCAGCTCGAGCTCGGGAGCGATGACCTGTGCAGGTCGTCCCTCCACCGCCGGAAACGTCGTACGAAGGGCCTCGTGGCGCGAGATAATCGAGTTCAGGCTGCCCTCGAGGGCGCCCAGGTTCAGGCGACCCTGAAGCCGAAGGGACAGGGGGATGTTGTAGGCCGCTCCCGCGCCCATCTGATCGAGGAACCACAGCCGCTGTTGAGCGAAGGAGAGCGGCAGATCCCGGTTGCGTCCGACCGGCCGCATTTCCGGGGCGGGCGGGGCCCCCCCGCGGCCCCGGGCCGCCTCGATCCTGCGGGCCAGGCCCTCGACCGTCGGGTCCTCGAAGAGCGCGCGCAGGGGCAGCTCGACCTGGTAAGTGCTTCGCAACTGCGAGATCGCACGGGTGGCTAGCAAAGAGTGGCCGCCGAGCTCGAAGAAGTCGTCGTGAACGCCCACTGCCTCCACCCCGAGGACCCGCCCAAAGATCTCGGCCAGACCCTCTTCGATGGGCGTGCGCGGGGGGACCCACCCTTCCATCGATCCGGCCCGCGTCTCCGGGGGCGCAGGCAGGGCCCGCTGGTCGATCTTGCCGTTGGGGGAGATGGGCAGGGCATCTATGGACACGAGCGCACCCGGGACCATGTGCCCGGGGAGCTTCTCTTGCAGGAATCTCCTCAGGTCGCCCGGGCGGCGCTTCTGGCCTGGCCGCCAGACCACGTAGGCCACGAGCTGCCGATCGCCGTCTTCCTCCCGGGCCGTCACTACGCATTCGCGCACCGCGGGATGGCGGGCGAGGGCGGCTTGGATTTCGCCCAGCTCGACGCGGAAGCCGCGGATCTTCACTTGCTCGTCC
>DATMML010000025.1 GCA_035570235.1 Vicinamibacteria bacterium
AGATCCACAAACTTCGCCTTGTTCTCTCTCGCCTTCTTGATGGCGTCCTTCGGTCCCATACACGCTCCTTTCGCCGCGACCCCCTTCCGGGTCCGCCGCCGCCCTCACTCTATATCAACTTCCCGGCTCCGGCTGTCGGCCGTGGTCCGCACATGCTCGACAGAGGAGTGGGCGGAGACGGCGGGGGCGGGCCCGGAGGCGCCCTCCCTCCCGACCGACGGCCCCTGGGGCCGATCGCTGACAAACCGTTTCGCGGTCAAGGAAAGGACCCGCGGAGGAAGGCGGAGTCTCGCCCTCGGCCCATGTGGGGAGCGGGCGGGAGGGTTGCGCGTGCCGGGATCTACGCTAGACTGAGCCCCATGCCTCCCCTTTCACGACGTGAGTTTCTGGGTTCGACCGCCGCATCGGTGGCTGCACTCTCCCTTCCAGGTTTCGCGCTCTCTGACGACCGTCTCGGAGGGATCGAGGCGGAGATTCAGAAGCGCCACGAGGAGGGCGTGCAGCGCCTCCAGGAATGGGTGAGGCAGCCGTCGATCGCCGCTGAGAGCAGGGGGATGGCGGAGGGCTGCGAGCTCATGATGCGGCTGGCGCGGGAGGCCGGCTTCCAGGCCGTCACCCGCATGTCTACGGATGGGCAGCCCGGGGTCTTCGCCACCCTGGACGCCGGCGCGGCGCGGACGGTCGGGCTCTACTTCATGTACGACGTCAAGCAGGTCGACCCCTCCGAGTGGTCTTCGCCGCCGTGGGCGGCTGCCCTCGTCGACAAGCCCGGATTCGGCAAGGTCCTCATGGGTCGGGGCGCCGTGAACCAGAAGGGGCCGCAGGCCGCCTTCTTGGCCGCCCTGCACGCGATCCGCGGTGCGGGCAAGAAGCTGCCCGTCAACCTCGTTCTCGTGGCGGAGGGTGAGGAGGAGATCGGCTCGCCGCATTTCTCCCAGGTTGTGAGGCGGCCGGAAGTGAGCGCCGCCCTCGCCCGGTGCGCGGGTGTCTTCATGCCCTCCGCCGCCCAGGACCCCGACGGCACGGTGACGGTCTCGCTCGGTGCCAAGGGGGTCGTCGAACTCGAGCTCGTCGCGAGCGGCGAGAAATGGGGCCGGGGCCCCAAGAAGGACGTTCACTCCAGCAACCGGGCGCGCCTCGACAGCCCCTCGTTCCACCTGGTGCAGGCGCTAGCCACCTTGGTCACTCCCGATGGCGACCCCGCAATTGATGGTTTCGCCGACGCCGCCCGACCCGCCTCGGCCGCCGAGCGCGACATGCTCGACGCGGCGGCGGCGCGCATGCAAGAGTCCACGGCCAAGCACCTGCTCTCGGCCGACCGGTGGGCCCATGATCTGCCCTGGCGCGCTTCCCTGGAGAGGTTCCTGTTCGCGCCGACCGTGAACATCGAAGGGCTGGTGGGCGGGTATACGGGGCCGGGGGGCAAGACCGTCCTCCCGCACCGCGCCGTGGCCAAGCTCGATCTTCGCCTGGTGCCGGACATGACGTACGAAGGCGCGCTGTCCGCCCTCAAGGGCCACCTCCGGAAGCGTGGCTTCGGGGACATCGAGGTGAACGCAAGCGGCGGTTACGACCCCACCGGCACGCGCGCGGACGCAATGCTAATTCGGGCGGAGCTCTCGGTCTACCGGCGGGCGGGGCTGGACCCGATCCTATGGCCGCGCAACGCGGGTTCCTTTCCCGGGTATGTCTTCACGGGGGAGCCGCTCAAGCTGCCCGCGGCCCATTTCGGTCTCGGCCACGGTAGCGGTGCCCACGCCCCCGACGAGTACTTCGTGATCGAGTCATCAAACCCGAAGGTCACGGGATGGGATGGCGCGGTGCGCTCCTTCGTCGACTACCTCCAGGAGCTGGCCGTCACCAACTGAGACGCTCCGCCGAACCCCCGGCCCCGTTTGCGACTCCCTCAGGGTTTCTGCGTACGATGCGGCCACCCGCTCGAAGCGTGCCTTAGGAGTCGGCGAGGGGACCCTAGCGATAGAGGCGGTGCAGGATGGGGGCCAGCAGGATGCCCCCGAGCGCAGAAAGCCCGGCCACCGGGCGCAGTGCCGGTATCGCGATCAGCACTACGGCGACCATGCCCAGGGCGAAGATGAGACCCCCTCCCCCCTGGGCGGGGATGCTGTCGATCCGAATGCCGGGATGGCTCTGCATGACTGATCTTCCAATTAGTTGGACGGCCACCGGGCCCTCCTGATACAAGTGAGACGCTCGCCCGGACCGAAAGGTTCACTTCTTTATCAACGGGGGGGCGTCGGATGGCGGCGGTTCGCGCTGATGGGTTTGCCGGCACTGGCCGAGAGAGCGGCCTTAGGGTGGGGGTCAACAAAGGAGGGTCGATCTCATCCCACCCCGCTGAGGGCGTGGACAGATGTCCGCTTCTTCTCGGCCGCGCTAACGGGTTGGGTTCGGCTCCGGATCCTCGGCCCGGCACGACGGCGCGCTCCCGCGCTCCTGAGCCTTGGCCGAGCGCCGGCGCACACCCCCGCGTAGTCCGAGACGCTTCATCTTTTCGCTGAGGGTGGTCGGCAGGACGCCCAACAGCCTGGCCGCCAAGAGCTGATTCATGCCGCAAGCCTTGAGGGCAGAGAAGACCAGCTCCCTTTCGTATTCCTCCAGTTTCGTTTTGAGATCCTTGGCGGGGTGCTCGTCCCCGGAGACACCGAGTTCTCGCTGGTAGGCTTCGACTCGCTGTCTCAAGTCCTCGACCAAGTCCTTGACCAGGTCCTTGACTTCATCGGCGATGACCTCCAAACGGATGATTTGCCGGTTCAGCCTATGGGGCAGGCCATTGACGCTGGCACTGGGCGGGCGGGAGCGGGAGGCACGACTGGCATCGAGGGCCGACCTCACCAGCTCACGCTCGTAGTTTCCGAGGTGAGCCTTCAAGTCCCGCGCCAACTCCTGGGCCTCGGTGGTGACGAGCTTGAGCCTTTGGAGCTTGCCGTGGACCGTCCGGGGCAGGACGGAGGAGCTGCTCGGCACGGCGCCGGGTGAGACCGGAGGGAGCGGAGCGGCCGCGGCGCTCAAGTCACCCGGGGGTGTCTCAAGCGCCGGCATTCGATCCTGCAGGGGAACCGTAGCGGCTGCGCTGACCACCCGGGCTGGGCGACGCTGAACGCGTGGGTGTCCGCCGGTATTTGTTCAATGCTCGAACCGTCACCAGCATAAGACGCCAGACCACGGGAAGAACAGGCGCCTTCGGGACAAAGTGCGGACAGTTCCGGCCGAACTTTGAGCAGGTTACGGCCTTGGGCCCCTTCTTTCGAAGCCGAGGGCAAGCATTCTCTTATCGTCCGCAACGAGTCTTTCTGCGAAGTAGCTCGGGGCAAAGCCCTGCCGCTGGAATTCAGCTTCGACCTCCGACCGCGGGATGAGCACAGGGCCGCATTCTCGAAACACGTTCATGGTCCCGACGAGCGGTCGATTGAGCGTGATGGCGGTGGCTAGGGTGGGGGGATTCTCCTGAATCACGATGAACGCACGCTCCTCCGCGAGCCGACACATGGTGGACACGGCCCGACGCCAGGCCACGTGCTCGAGCACGAGCACCCCCAGCACGACCTTGAATCCGCCCGTCAGGCGACTCTCCTCGATATCGTCCAGTAGTTCCGTGTGGCGCAGTCCCTCCACCGGCTCAAGTCGTGCGGCGAGACGCTGAAGGTACTCGCGATTGATGTCAGCGAAGGTGGTGGCAAAGGGCAGGAGAAAGGTGGGCGGAGCGAAGTCAAACATCTGCCCGGTCCCGGCGCCGACGAACAAGAGACTTGCGCCTCGCTCCGTTGGTTGGAGACGAAGGTACTCCACGACCAGGATGGCGTTGGCCTGGGCCTGCCCCGCCTCCGCCATGTGAGCTTCGTAGTCCTCGGCCTTGACCAGCGACATCCAGGCCTCCCGCAGCCGAGTGCTCATGACCTCCCCTCGAGGCCCTGAACCCTGTAGGGCCCCGCGGGCGCTTGGCCAGAAATGTCCACAGATAGTCTCAAAAAGGCCTTTTTTAAAGGGTCCCAATCGTCTAGTCTAGTGGCCGGATCTGACATATGACTCCTTCCGCCCTCTCCCCGATCGCTGAAGTCCGCCCCGTGCGCGTACTCGTGTTGCTCCTACCCAGTGTCCACATCCTCGATCTGGGGGGGCCCATTCAAGCCTTTTACGAAGCGAACGGCTTCGGGGCCCAGTATGACCTCGTCTATTGCGGAACCGAACCGAGGGTGCGAACGGCCCAGGGACTGGTCCTCGCGGACGTGGCCCCGCTGCCGGACCCGGTCCCTTCCGACCTTGTTCTCGTGCCGGGCATAGACTCCTCCACCCTGGAGCGCCTGGAGCGCGTGCCGACGGCTTGGCTCCGTAGGGCCCACGCCCAAGGGTCTCGTGTCGCGTCCGTCTGCAGCGGAGCCTTCGCCCTTGCGTTCGCCGGACTCCTCGATGGGCGCGCTTGCACGACGCACTGGAAAGTGGTCGACCGACTACAGGAGTCATACCCGGCGGCTCGGGTCGCCAAGAACCGCCTCTATGTGCGAGACAACAACGTGGTCACGAGCGCCGGCATTGCCTCCGGTATCGACATGGCGCTCGCCCTGATCGAGGAGGACTGCGGGCCGCATGTTGTGGCCAAGGTCGCGCGGGAGATGGTCGTGTACTTGCGTCGGGAGGGGGACCGCGAGCAGAACAGCGTCTATCTTGACTACCGGACGCATCTCCACGCTGGCGTGCACCGAGTGCAAGACTGGTTGATCGCGCACCCAGATCAAAAACCCACGCTGGCCGTGCTCGCGGATCTCGCGGGAATGAGCGAGCGGAACCTCAGCCGGGCCTTTCGCCGGGCGACGGGCATCACACCGAAAGTCTTCGCCAGCAGGGTCAAGGTGCAGGTCGCCCGGGAGCTGCTGCAGACTCCCGGGCTGACCGTCGAGGCCATCGCCGCGAACTGCGGCTTCGAAGACGCCCGCCAGCTGCGGCGGCTCTGGAAGCAAAGCTTCGGCGTGAACCTTTCTCAGTGGAGACGCGAGGTGGAAACGGATAACGCAGGTCTGTCATGTCGATGACAGGGGGCGACGGGAGACTCGTCTGCACGTTGCTGCTGGTGGCCACCCTCGTGGGCAGCCGCCACAACGCCTTTGCCGGGGATGCGGAGCACCCCCGCAAGGGCTACACCCGCCGAGTGGCCATTGTGCTCTACGACGGCGCCGAGGTGCTCGACTTTGCGGGCCCGACCGAGGTCTTCGAGGCGGCCGGCAACCTTGGCAGTTTCCGTGGTCAGGGCGCCTTCGCCCCCTACACGGTGGCCGCCTCCACGAGCCCCGTAACGAGCCAGCGGGTTCTCAAGATCGTGCCCGAGTATACCTTTGCCGATGCACCCCCTCCGGACATCCTGGTCATCCCCGGCGGTGACACGAGCTCCCTCCAGCGGGACCCCACATTCCTCACCTGGTTCCGGGAGGCGTCCAAGAATGCCGAGGTCACGCTCACGGTGTGCACGGGGGCCTTCGTGCCCGGAGGCCTGGGCCTGCTGGACGGTCTCGAGGTCACGACCTGGTACGGGGCCATCCCCGCCCTGAGGGCCACCGCGCCTAAAGCCATGGTCCAGGACGGCCGCCGCTTTGTGGACAATGGCTCGATTGTGACCACGGCGGGGGTGTCCGCGGGAATCGATGGGGCTCTTCACACCGTGGCCCGGCTCGTCGGGCGGGGGGTGGCGGACAGGACGGCCCGCTACATGGAGTACCACTGGACGCCGGAGTCCTATCTGGCCCAGCGGTATTCCTACCTGAACCCCAGCCTGGACGGGGACGGGCGGCTGCTGCAGCAGGCCGAGCTCGACGCGGACACGAAAGACTACGCGGAGGCCTCCCGGGCCTATCACACCCTGCTCGAGCGGGACCCCGCGGACGCCTTCGTCTGGTACCGCCTCGGTAGACTCCTCCATCTGATGGGCAAGTGGGCCGAAGCCATCGACGCGGCGAGCCACGCCCTGGCCTCTCCCGAATGGCGACCCGAGGCTCTCTACAACATGGCGTGCGCCTATGCCTTGAAAGGCGATGCGGATTCAGCCCTGCACCGTCTCCGAGAGGCCGTGGACGCGGGGTTTAAGAAGAGGTGGGCCCTGGAGGGCGATCCGGACTTGGCCAGCCTCCGCGGAAGCCAGCGCTTCCAGGAACTGTTGAAGAGGCTCTGAACGGCGCGCTGGGCAAGGCGAGAGACCCAAACGACCCATCCCGCGTCAAGGCCCCGAGCCCGCCTCGATCCGATCCGGGGGCGCAAGGGGAGTGTTTTTCCGCCATTGTCGCCCTGGGGTGGGGGACAATCGGGGCGGAGGGAATGGGCATGACCGACGCCGGGATCGCGCACACACCGAAATCACCGTACTACGCGGTCATCTTTACCTCAGTGCGAACGGCCGTGGATGAGGGCTACGCGGAGACGGCGGAGCGGATGCTCCAGCTCGCGGCCCAGCAGCCGGGCTACCTTGGGGTTGAGAGCGCGCGCGAGGGAGGCCTCGGCATTACCGTCTCCTATTGGCAGGACCTCCAGTCGATCAAGTCCTGGAAGGCGGTGGCCGAGCATACCCTGGCCCAGCGGCTGGGCCGCGAGCGCTGGTACCGTGCCTATAAGACGCGCATCTGCAGGGTTGAAGACGACTATGACTTTGCGCGTCCCGCCTGAAGCGATGAAGGAAGACCGAGGGCACTCCGAGGCTTGGGGGCCCCTAGCCGCTACCGGAAGCCGGCACTCCGACCGAGAGCTCTAGCCTCTCCACGCCCGCCCCCGCCCGCGCAGTCCCAGACGCTTCATCTTTTCGCTCAGCGTGGTCGGGAGGACGCCCAGCTCCTTAGCCGCTAAGACCTGATTCATGCCACAGGACTCGAGGGCGGAGATGACGAGCTCCCGCTCGTATTCCTCCAGCCGGGTCTTGAGATCCACGGGGCGCTCGTTCTGCGGCGCGACGGGGTCCCGTCCGTTCACTTCGAGGTGCCGCTTCAGGTTCTCGACCAAGCTTCCCACCAGGCTGTTGACGTTGTCGGCAGTGAACTGAAGACGCTTGATCCTTCGGCTCAACCGGTCCGGCAGCGTGTTGAGAGTCGCCTTCGGTGAGCGGGAACGGTGGCGCCGGGAGGCCTCGAGGGCGGAGATCAGGAGTTCTCGCTCGTATTGTCCGAGGCCCAGCCTCAACTCCTCGGCTAGCTCTTGGGCCTCGCTTGTAATGAGCTTGAGCCCCTGGTGGATCTTCCGGCCCAGGGTCTTGGGAAGCACCTCCTCGAACACGCTTGCCACCGCGTCGTCCGCGGGGGCGAGGATCGGCGGAGTTGGTCCGGCAAGCGGGTCGGGACGGACATCGGCCGGGAAGCCGTCCCGGATCTGAAGCGTCGTCCTGGTCTCGATCATCGCGGTGCCCGGTGGTTCGGAGTCGGCGGGCGCTTCGCTGACATCCGCATCCTCGCCTTCGGCTCCCCCATCGTTGCCTTCCTGACCGGCCGGGAGAAAAGCGGTCCGGGCGCCGGCCTCCATGAGTAAGGTTGGCCCCCGCGGGAGTTCAGGCAATGCGTTGGAGCTACGTTTAAGCTGAGTTGAAGCTGAGCCCCTAACCGGCTGTCGGGGATGGGCTTTCCGACAGGAATGAGCAGGCGGGTTCTTGGTTTCCCGCCCGCGCTAACGAATTGGGAACCCTCGAGAAGGGCCCGGACACTCCCTACCGGACATCCTCGGCCACATGGAGGTCGGAGAGGATCCGTGCGCTGCTGTATGCGTAGGAACGGCCATCACGGGAAACGGTGATGCTGCCAACACCGACAAACCCCGTCCGATCCTTGGGGCCGAGCTCCTTCCAGGTCGTGCTCTTCCCCGTGTTCAGGTCGAGTCGAAGAATTGTCGCCACGCCCTTCTCCTTTGAGCCCTTTCTTACGTAGAGGCGCCCACGGCTGTCCACCCCGACGGGCGACGACCCCCTCTCGGTGTTGGGCAGGGGCTGAGGCTCTCCTCCCTCGAGCGGGTAGAGGCACAGCCCTGCCTTGCAGCCGCCCACGAGGGATCTCCCATCGGACGTGAGGGCGTACTTCCAGAGGGCGACCCCCGGGGGAGTCACGGGTCGGGGCTTCGCCTCCTCCAGACCCCGTAAGTAGGTGCGTCGCTGGCCGCTTCCCTTCTCCCGGCCGGTGAAGAAGAACGACCGCCCATCCGGGTGC
Source organism: Vicinamibacteria bacterium (assembly GCA_035570235.1). Taxonomy (NCBI): domain Bacteria; kingdom Pseudomonadati; phylum Acidobacteriota; class Vicinamibacteria; species Vicinamibacteria bacterium. The sequence continues at coordinate 8,181 of DATMML010000025.1, forward strand.
CACCCGGCCATCTCGTATTCCGCGATGCCCTCGTCCTTGATGGTGCGTGCTTCCCCGGGTCCCGTGGGCAGGAGGTCGATGTGGCTCGGGTCTTTCAAGGGGATGGTGAGCACCCATTTCGCGTCGGCGCTCAGGCCCATCGGCCGCCCCGGACCGATCCGGACGGGGGGAGAGCCATCCGTCCTCCGAACAAAGACCGTGTAGTCCGGCCCGCCGCCCTCGCCGCTCTCCCCGAACAGAAGCAGCCGGCCGTCGGGGGAGAGATCGCTCACGCTGGTGTAGTCCAGCCAGGAGAGATCCCGTTCGTCCGTGTCATCTTCCGAGCGGAAGCGGCTTTCCATGCGCACGGTCGCCCGCTCGATCAAAGCGCGGCCGTCCCGTGATACGTCGTGCAGGATGAGACGACCCATGGCGGGCGCGAGGGGGCGCTCGTGGCCACCCAGGTCGACGGCGTAGAGGGCGGAGTCGCTCCCTGCCCGCGTCGCGGTGAACCAGACCTCGTTCCCGCGGGGAGACCAGGCCAAGCCTTCGATGCTCCCCCAAGGGCCGGAAAGCCGCGTCGCCTTTCCCGCCCGGTCCACCACCGTCACGTACCCACGGTCGTCCCAGAATATCGGGTGCTCGAGAAAGGCCACGCGCTCGCCGTTCGGGGCTATCCGGATGTGGCTGGGGGAGAGCGCCTCGCAGAGGACGGTCCCTATCGGGAATTCGATGCGGCCGGGGCCGAGGCTATAGCGAACAACCGCGAAGTCCGAACCGTCCGGCAGCCAATCGGCCTGCACGACATTGTCCAAGACTTCCTTGGCCGGGCCCCCGGCGAGCGGGGCCCGGACCAGGGTGCCCTCCTTTATGAAGGCCGCCTCGCCGCTCCGCGATATACCCACGAGTCGACCGCCCGGACCGTCCAGGCGGCGAGAGTTGCGGCTCTCGACCTCGGCCGTGAAAAGAGCCGGGGGCTGGCCCTCCCAGGACGCGCCGTAGACGACGTTCCCATCGGAAGTGAAACGGGCGGACTCGACGAACCCGCGACTGAAGGTCAGACGCCGGAAACGCGGGACCGGACTCGGCCCACGTTGAAGGGTCAAGTACGCGATCACACCAAGACCGGTCACGGCCAGGGCCGTGGCCGTGGCCACGAGCCAACGCCGGTGGCGGTAGGTCGCCGTTTCGGGAGTGGTCACCCGGGACGCAAACAGGCCCGTCCGCTCGCCCGCCCCCCCCACGGTCCCAATCGGAACCAGGGGCGCGGCGCGCTGCCCCCCGGCCATCGACTCCGACGGGCCGATCCAACGATAGCCGCGTCGGGGAAGGGTCTCCAGGTAGCGGGGCGAGAGCGCGGAGTCTCCGAGTGCGCTGCGGATTTGGCGAACGCAGAAATTGAGCGACTGTTCGAAGTCCACGAACGTGCCCGCCGGCCAAAGCTCTTTCTGGATCTCTTCGCGGGTCACCAGTTCTCCCGCCCGCAGAGCCAGAAGCTCGAGCACCTTTGAAGGCTGTGGCTGCAGATGAACGAGTACGCCGGAACGCCGAAGTTCGCCGCTCCGAAGGTCGAGTTCGAAGGGCCCGAAGCGCAGGGCCTGCACCGCCCTCTCGCCATTCAGCGGCCCTAGGCTCTCTTCGGTTCTCATCCTTAATGTTCTGAGTGTACCGGAGCGATCGTCCACGCGCGATCCAACGGATTGGATGCTAGGTGGCGCGCTGAGCGTCACCGAGGAGCTCGCGCGTCACTATGGCCCCGAAGACAACATCGGCATGACCGACCCAGGTAGGGGGGATTTTGGGAGGTCGAGGCCGTCCTGTCCGGCTTCCGCCCGCTTGACCCCATCGCGATGTGCGCCTTACGCTTCCGTCAAGGCCTAAGCCGGACGGGGCCGCGCCCGCCCAACCAGGCTTCCCTCATCGGGGAGAAGCGATGGCAATCGACTGGCGTGGGGGATCGCACGAGGAGTCGATCAACGACCTGATCGTCCGGAAGAAGTATGCGCGGGCCATCGAGCTGCTGAGGCTTCACCTCCAGAGGCGGGGGCGGAGCCCGGTGGTGAGGCTGCAGCTTGCCGACGCCTTGGTGATGGCGGGTAGAGGTGGGGAAGCGGTGCCGATCTTCCTCGGGCTCGCGGATGAGTTCGCCGCCGACGGCTTCATGGCGAAGGCCGTGGCGGCCCTCAAGCGAGTCGAGAAGATCGAGCCCGGTCGGCCCGATGTGGAGGCCCGATTGAAGGGTCTCACCCGTCGACCGACGGCCCCCACCGAGCGAACGAGTCCGGGCTCGCAGACCGTGACCACATCGCGGGATGCAGAGATTGGGATGGAGGAGGTGGGGTCCGCGACTTTGGCCCGGCTCCAGGCGAAAGGCCGGCCGGCCATCGAGAAGGTCCCCGACCCCCCTTCGGGAGTAGAAGCCGGTCCGAAAGCGGTTTCCGAGACCCCCGCCCCGAGGTCGACTCCCGAGGGCGAGGTCCCGGTCTTGGCTTTGGAGGCCCCCCGGGGGGGAACGGAGGACGCACCACCCTTGGGGCCGATCGGCGGGGGAGAAGGCGTTCCTGACCAAACGCCGCTCGTCCAGGCCAGCGGAGGCAAGGCTACGTCGGCGCTCACGACTCGCATTCGGGGCGCCTTCCGCCGCTTCCTTACCTTGCTTCCGGTTCCGGCCGGCGCTGCCACCGGGGTGGAGCCGGAGGCGCCGCCCCTTCCGGAGGGGGCGGCCCCGGTTCCAGACACCCGCACGATCCCGGCTCCGCAGGGGCCCTCCGAACCCCCCAAGATCGAGACGCGAACAGCCGCCGAGGCCTCCGGCGAGCCTGCCTCCGCGGAAGAGGCGAGCGGACCGGAGCCCGCTCCCGGAACGAACCTCGAGCCGCCGCAGGGAGTGACGCCGCTGGGAAAGAGGGAGGTGGAGGCGCCCGAGCTTTTCCTTGAGTTGCCGCCCGCGGAGGCGACCCCGGACGGCGCTTCCGCCGAAGAGGAGCTGCCGGCTCTCGAAATCGAGGTGCCGGAGCCGGAGAGCGGCCTCGTTGGCTTGCCCGGCGATGCCGAGGACGAAGGCCTTCCCCCGTTGGAGATCGATGAGGACGTCGAGGAGGCCCCTCCCCTTCCTGCCCTGGCCGTCGTCGAGGATCCGCCCCCGCTCGCGCCCGTGGAAGCATCTCCAATAGTGGACGTCGTGGCCACCCCCTCCGGACTGAGCGTCGGGGAGAAGGTGGGCGGAACCGCTCAAGACGACTTCTTCACCATGCCGGAGGAGGTCTTCCAGGACCGGGTCACCGATCTGATAGGGGAGCTTCTCAATCCCGCGGAAGCGGGGACCCCGATGGGGGAGGGCGCGGACGAGAGTCGCCGCCCCGCCTCGCCTCTCTCGCTCCTGACCGGACCCTTCCTGGAGGACCTTACGGAAGAGGAGCGACTGTCTGTCCTCCAGGGGTTGAGTCTCCGCGGCGTCGAGGCGGGCGACATCCTCCTCACGGAGGGCGAGGCCGGCCAGAGCCTATTCCTGTTGACCACGGGCGAGGTCAAGGTCTTCGCAAGGGATCCTACCGGGCACAACGTCCGTATCGGCGCCCTCAAAGAGGGCGATGTCTTCGGGGAGATATCGGTGCTCCAAGGCCGTCCGCGCACGGCCACCATCACCGCCGCTGCGCGGGGGGAGCTCCTCGAGCTGGACCAAGAGTCCCTGGCGCGACTGACTCGGGATCATCCTCGGGTCATGGCGAAGATCGACGCCTTCTCGCGGGAGAGGAGTGATGACCGAGAAGCGGCCGCGGTCCGGGCGGGAGCGCGGCCCCTCGATCGCGCGCAGGCTCACCTGGGTCCCGATCTGGACGTCCATTTCGGGGGCAAACGACTCGAGCCACGCTTGCGGCTGCGGCTCGCGGACGCCTTCCTCAAGGGGGGGGAGGACCGGCAGGCGGTCCAGATCCTGATCGCCCTTGCCGATGACTTGGTGCAGAACGACTTCATCGAGAAAGCGGTGGCCCTTCTGAAGAAGGTGGAGGAGATCCAGCGCCGCCGAGCGGCGGCGCCCCCAGGGGAGGGGGCGCACCCCGCCCTCCCCTCCGGCCGCAGGCCGCCCGCCTCGCCTGAGCTCCCCCCCGGGGTTGGCGACTCCGCGGTCAGCGACCGCTTCCAGGATTGGCTGCTCGATCTCGTTCGGGCTACGGTCCAGCGCCGGCCGGGCGGGCCGGCGCCGCCGGTGGCGGCTCGGCTCCTGGACACGGCTGCTCTCCGAGCCTACGGCCGCGGCCTGCTGGCGAGTCGCCTGTTCAAGGGTCTTTCCGAGGAGGAGCTCCTCGCCGTCATCCAGGGACTGCGGCTGCTCACCTTCGAGCCGGGGGACATTGTCCTTACCGAAGGCGAAGCGGGGGGGAGCGTCTACATCCTGGCTACGGGACAGGTGAAGGTCTTCGTCCGGAACCGCTCGGGACAGGACGTGGCCATAGACGAGCTCGGTGAGGGAGCGTTCTTCGGGGAAATGGCGGCCATCTCGAGCCGGTCACGGGCCGCCACCGTCACTGCCGCTTCCGCGTGCACCTTACTTGAGTTGGACGGGCCCGGCCTCCGCTCCATCCTCCAGTCATACCCGGCCGTGCGGGACGTTCTCGAGCGCGTCTTCATAGAGCGGGCGACCGACCCTCACGCCGCCTCCGTGCGAAGCCTGGAAGGGCGCTGAGCAGCCGGGAAAGCGATTCGCCCCCGGAACCTCCGCCGCGGAAACCGTAGGGGTGCGACCCGCGGACGGCTCAGTGATCCGTGACCCTCTGACCAGAGCCACCCAGGCTCCGGAGGCTCACCGACGCGCGCACGACTTCAACCCTCTGTCGCCAACCGTCTGGCTGTCAACGGAGAGCGCTCGCGCTTTGGAGGGCAGGAGGGTCGGGGCGACGACGACGCTGTCACCAGAAGAGAGGTGCGAGGCCAAGCGCGGCAAGGCCGAGCAGCAAGCCCAGACTCTGAATACCGGCCTGTCGGCTGGAGAAAGCGTAGGCGTAGACCCCCTTGACCACGTTGTTGCTGGCGGCCGCTATCAGGATTCCTGTTGACGCCAGCGGGAGGGGAGTGAGCGTGCCCGCGGCTTGGGTCAGGCCCATAATGAATGGGTCTACGTCCGTGACGCCCATGACGGCAGCCAGCGTGTAGACGCCCGTGCTTCCCAAGTACAAGACGGCCAAATGGGTACCGGCCAGCATAACCACGAAGAGCAGGGCAAAGAGAAGGGCGGTGCCCAGGGCCAAGGGGTTCTTGGGCTCGAACTCCCGCTTGGCGACCCCTGGATCCCCGCCACTTCGGGACCACAACCAGCCCCCGCAGATGGCCAGCGCGCTGAGGCTTAGGAAAGACGGTGCCAGCAAAAGCATCAGCGGTCGATTAAAGATGCCAATGAGCACGACTAGCCTCAAGTACATCATTCCCGAGGCGGTGAGTATCGCTCCCGGGACCAAGCGGCCATGGTCTTCGCGAGCCGCCCTCTTGGCCAGGACCACGGTCGTCACCGTGGAGGAATAGGCCCCACCCAGTACCGCGGCGAAGAGCAGGCCGCCCCGCTCCTTGGTGAGCCGTTGAAGGACGTAGCTGCCATAGGAGACGGTGCTCACCGCTACGACGACCAGCCAGGTCTTCGAGGGATTGATCTGGAAAGGACCGATTTCGCGATTGGGCAGTACGGGGAGTGCGACCGCGGTCAGGAGTAGGAACTTAGTGAAGGTGAGGATCTCTTCCTGAGGGAGGCGGCGGGCAAGTCCCTCCAAAGCGACCTTCAGCTCCAGCAGCAGCGCGCTGGCCACGCTCAGCGTCGTCGCTATCCAGAAGTGTTCGTAGGACACGAGCGCCCCCACCAAATAAGTGGTAAGGGCCGACATTTCGGTGGTGATGCCGGCGAGCCCGGAACTGGCGAGTTTGTTCCGATAGGACAGGAGAAGAAACCCAGCCACCACGACCAGTCCTAGGGTGACGGGGAGTACCTGCGGGCCCGAGAGAAGAGCAACCGCGTAGCCCATGAGGCCAATGAGAGGAAACGTGCGGACGCCTCCGAACGCATAGTGCTCGAGCCCTACCTTGTGCTCCTCCCGCTCTAGCCCGATGAGGAAGGAGAGGAAGAGCACCACCACGATCTTGATTCCTTCCGGGGGTAGCCACTGACCGAGCGATTCCACCATGGGTTTCGGGCCTCGTTCCCCCGCGGGTGCCGATGGTCATCGGCCTTCGGGGGGCGGAATCTATTGACTAAGGGCTCCACACCATACCAGAAACGACAGCCGGGCAGACCGTCCGCCGATCGGAGAGCCCCGGCGCCAGGCCCAAGCCAAGGATGCGGGACGGTAGGGGGAGGCCCATCCACGCTCGGGTCGAGAGATGCCGCCGGCCGGCTCTAAGTCCGGCGAAGGGGCTGGACCGGGCTCGCGCGTGATTCCGGCGTCCTACGATTCGCGCCGCGGGCGAACTCTCCCGAGCCGCCCGCCGCGAATCTGGATCTTCCGAGCCTTGGGGGCCGTTCGATCAAAAGCAGGGGGGACGTCGGCGCCGGTGGCGGCTGGTTCAGAGCTTCAGCCAGCACCATTCCTTGGTGTAGGGGACGCGGCTCATTCGGTAGCCGGACTTCAGGCCGACCACGACGGTGTCGCTCCAGTTGAAGCCGCAACCGTGCTCCGTGTCATAGAGCCCGGGTTCCTCGGAGAAGCACATGCTTCGACGAAGCATGGTGTAGTCCCCGAGGGACAGATACGGGGGTTGGTGGCCCTCCACTCCTTCGCCGTGCCCGGGGCGGTGGTAGATGTACTTCTGGACTCCTTGCTCGAGCTGGAATCTCAGAATCTCGTGGGCCACGTGGGAGCAGGTGGAACCTTCCACGGACAGCTCGACCTGCATGTCGCAGCTTCGCTGGCTCACCTCCCACAGCTTGCGCATGTGGGCGTCGAATCCGCCCGCGGGGTCGGCCAGGATGAAGGCCCGGTAGTTCTCCCCCCCGTAGCCCCCGATGGAGGCACCCCCCGAGATCTGAAGGGCCATGTTGCGGCCGATCCGGTTGAAGTAGGGCTGGTTCGGGTGTGGGTAGGCGGTCACCGGCCCCACCCGCACCTCGATCCCGATGGTGGCTCCCACGCCATGGTGGGGTGTCCCCCCCGCCAGATCGAGGTCGGAGTAGAGCTGGTCGTTGATCCAGAGCTCCGTGGCCTTGGCCACCTCCCAATCCGTGACGTCCGTCCCATGGCTGAGGATGTAGTCGCGCGCAAAGCAGTGAGCCCGGTCGAAGTAGACGTAGGCCCGGCGCCAGAGGGCCAGTTCCTCCGCCGTCTTCACCTCGCGCATCTTCATAAGGATGTCTGAGATGTTGACGAAGTCGATGCCGCCCAGGACCTTCTTGGCCTTTTCGAGCTCCGAGGGGTAGAGTTCGCCATCGATTCCGATCTTGCTCCCCTGGATGCCGTGCTCCTTGATGCCCCGGAGCAGGAACTCGAAGAGGTCGACGGTATCTCCCTGGTCGATCGTCCCTTTGTAGGGGTACGCGCCTTCGGCGTGGAGGAAGTCGAAGTACGTCCACCCCCCCCCGAACCACCAGCCTGTGACGAGGTCCCGGTCCAGGCCCGGATAGAGATACCAGGGAGCGGCGTCGTCCTTATTCATGAAGGCCGCCTGGGGCCGCTCCGTCTCGATGTGCCAGTACCCGGTGAGGTAGATGATGTTCAGGTGGTCACGGATGAGGAAGGCCTGGATGTCCCGGTCGGCCAGCTTGGCCTTGAGGCGGGTGACGGTGGCTTTGTTCCAGTCCAGGCCTAGCCGGTCGGCTTTCGCGGGAGCAGGGGGGCCTTCTTCGCCGGGCGCCGGCTTCAGGAGGAGCGCTTCGCTCTTCCCGGCCTTAGCCCGATCCCCGAGCATCCGGGTAAGGGACGACGCCCCCCCCGTCTGCATCGCGGCCACGTGGTCCACGCGGGAGAGAAAGCCCGAGCCCAGGAGCGCCAGACCACCACCTTTGATCCAGCGACGCCGATCCCTATCCATATGACATCCTCCTGCCTTAGGAGCGGGTGAAGCGCGGCCCTCGGCTTCGGCTCTCGCCGCCGCCGGAGCGACGTAGGCGCAAGGATACAGCGAAGCGGGTTGGCCGAGGAACCGGCACCTCTGCCCCTGGCAAGGCCAGGCCGGAACACCCAGTTCGATCCTGGTTTTTCGAGAACGCGCGGCGCGCTCGAGGCCGAGGACCATATCCAACGGAGGTGGCGTGTGGCTCGCGGCACTTGCTCCGACCCTCCTCCGCGATACGAAATCTCGGATCGATTCAACGTGGTGGACTTTCTGGTGACGCAGTCTCTGGGAGCGTGTAGCTGTAACCAATTGAGGGCTTTAGACCTGCAGAGCTCACCTGAGGTCTTTGCTCCTTGGCTCGATCCTTGCTGATTGAAGGGTCAATCGCTGCTTCATGAAAGTTGAGACCGCACTCTCTGTACATAAGGAGGGTCGTAAATGAGAAAAGGCTTTGGCTGGTTCCTGGTTCTCGTCCTGGGCCTTGTGCCTGCAGTTTGGGCACAGACCACGGGTGGCAACGTCTACGGAACGGTCGTCGACCAGTCGGGTGCCGCGCTGCCCGGCTCCACGGTCACGATCGCGTCCCCCGAGCTCGGGGGTACCCGTTCCACGGTGACGGGGAGCTCAGGTGATTTTCGCTTCCTGAACCTGGATCACGGCTCCTACAAGCTGACCGTCGCGGTTCAGGGCTTTGCCACCGTGACCCGGGACGTCATCGTCAATACGGGGGTCAACGTCGAACTGAACTTCAACATGAAGGTCGCCGGGCTCCAGGAGACGGTGGCCGTGACGGCCGAGACCCCGGTGGTGGATTCCAAGAAGGTAGGAACCTCCACCACGCTCACCAAGGATGAGCTGTCCGAGGTTCCGCAAGGACGCGACCCCTGGGCCATCCTGAAGAACGTGCCCGGCGTGGTGGTAGATCGGGTGAGCATCGCCGGAAGCGAGGCCGGACAACAGTCCCTTTTCGTGGGCAAGGGCGCTTCGGGAAACGACACGATGTGGAACTTGGACGGCGTCGCGATCACCGACCCGACGTCGTTCGGGGCCAGCTCGGCCTACTTCGACTTCGATGCGTTCGACGAGATCAACGTCAGCACCGGCGGCGGCGATTTGAAGGTCCAGTCGGGAGGAATCGGGCTCAACTTCGTCACCAAGCGCGGGACCAACGCCTTCCACGGTAACGTGCACCTGTTCGGCACGAACCACAAGTTCGGCGAAGGCACCAACGTGCCGAGCAGCATTCCGAGCTCTAGCCTGCGAGACGGTCGGGCGGACCAGATCCGTCAGATCGGAGACTACGGCGGCGATCTGGGCGGCCCGATCATCAAGGACAAGCTTTGGTTCTGGGGATCCTACGGAAAGCAGGACATCCGCCTGTACCGCTTGCTGGGCAACACCGATGACAGAACCCTCATCAAGAGCATCAACGGCAAGCTCAACTGGCAGGCGGACTCGAACACCATGGTCTCCCTCTTCTATTTCAACGGCGGGGAGAAGAGCAAGTTCAACCGGGACCCCGGTCAGGCCGGCCACGAGGCGGCCTCCTTCCTCTGGAACCAGGGGACATTCTTCGCGACCCAGGACTGCGGGGTTCCCTGCGGCGTCCACGGGCTTTGGAAGGCGGAGGTCAACCACACCTTCGGCCCCAACCTCTTCATAAACGCCAAGTACGCCTTCTACAACTGGGGCTATGGCTTCGATCCCGTCGGTGGCACGGGTCAGGACGCCAGCGTGGACAAGGTCGCCGACACGGCCGCGGGCTCCTGGGTCAAGACGCGATTCTTGAAGCCCTGGCACACCGCGAACCTGGACGGAAGCTATTTCTTCAACGGCCTCAACGGACGGCACGAAATGAAGTTCGGCTTCGGCTTCAAACACTGGCCGAACTCCTCCTCCATCTCCTTCAGCGGGAACGGGATCGTGGCCTACCACAACAACGACGACCCCAATGATCCAACGTCCCGCGTGGCCTGGGTCACCCGCCCCTTCGTGGCCACGTTCAAGGGGGACAACCTGAGCGCGTACCTGGGAGACACCTATTCGAGTGGCCGACTCACGGTGAACGGCGGCGTGCGCTGGGACCTCCAGAAGGCTAGCAACGGACCGAGCGTGGCCCCCGGCAACCCGCTTTTCCCCGACCTCCTGCCGACCCTCACCTTCGACGGCAACGTCCCTGGGATTAAGTGGAATGACTTCTCGCCCCGGGTCGGGGTCACCCTAGCGCTCGACGACGCACGCAAGACGGTGGCCCGTGCCTCTTACGCCCACTACGCCGGCTCCCTGGCTTCGCCCGACGCCACCTTCAACAGCCCCATCCCCTACGGCTACACGTACCTGGCCTACAAGTGGGTGGATCGCAACGGGGACGGCTTTGCACAGAAGGACGAGATCCTCACCAACCAGGGAGTGCTCTACGCCGGCAACGTGAATCCGAACAACACCACGTCGCTCGTGGCTCTGAACAAGCTTGATCCCAACTACCACGCGAACCATGACGACGAGATTGTCGTTGGCCTCGAGCGCGAGGTGATCCCCAACTTCTCCGTGGGCGTCGCCTACACCTGGCGCAAGGGACAAGGCTATCCCGATTGGTTCCCGCGAGTCGATGCGAACGGAAACCTCCTCACCCCGGCCGACTACACCGTGAACGCGCCGGTATCGGCGAACGGCTACACCGTCCTCACCTACTCGCCGAATCCGGGCAGCATCGGCAACAACGCCCGCATGCTGACCAACCGAAACGACTTCAACCAGACCTACAACGGAATCGAGCTCACGGCCCTGAAGCGTCTTTCCAACAAGTGGATGCTCCGTGCCGCCGTCTCCTACAACGATTGGAAGGAGCACCTCACCGGGCCCGGGGCCTTCCAGAGCCCGACCCCCACCGACGTGGAGAATTTCGGGGGCACTCAGAACCTCATAGGGAACGGGGCTTTGATTGAAGGCGGCATCGTGGCGCCCAAGTCCTACGGGGCAAAGACCAACTCGTTCATCAACTCGACGTGGCAGGTTACTGCGAGCGGGCTCTACCAGCTCCCCGCGGGATTCGAGGTGGGAGCGTCTCTCTTGGGCCGGCAGGGGAACCCGAAGGTCCTAGAAATTCCCGCCAGTGCCGGTGCCGACGGCACGCCCCGAGTCCCGGTCGGCCCCTTGGATCTCCAGCGCTACGCCACCGTTTGGGACTTGGACTTGCGTGTGGCCAACAACATCAAATTGGGGGGAAGCGCCACGTTGGGCATCACCGTTGACCTGTTCAACGCCCTCAACACCGGCCCGATCCTCCAGGAGGTCCGCAACGTGGGATCCACGGCGTTCCAACAGCCGCTTGAGGTACTCAACCCCCGCGTCTTGCGTTTCGGCTTCCGTCTGGGCTTCTGAAAACCCGTCGTTCGTAAGCGGCCCCGGGGCTCGGCTCCGGGGCCGTTTTATTTTGGCCCCGCCCTCGGCGATGGCAACGGCGGCCATAACCCTGAGAGCGGACCGCAACTCGAGAAAAGTCGTCGATCATCGGGACGGCCAGGCCAGAGGCCTCCCAACCAACAGCGGCTCGAGAGCCGCACCCACACCAGGGGACCGGGGCAGTGGTTGACCGCCCGACCCCGGCCCTGCCTGAAGCGGGCCGTCGGTGTCGCCCTTACAATGCCGATTGTGGGAAAGAGACAAGGGAGTCGGCGGGAGCGGAACCCTCCTCCGACTCCAAAGGCCAGGCGGGCGGTTCCGGCCCGCTCCCTCGGCCTGCTCGCGGTGGTCTTAGCGGCCGCCGCCGGGGCTTGGTTTCTGCGGCCGCTCGCGTCTCCCCATCCCAACCTCCTTCTGGTTACGATCGACACGCTCCGCGCCGATCACGTGGGAGCGTACGGCTATGGTCTCGCCTCCACCCCCGTTCTGGACGGCCTAGCCCGGCGGGGAGCGCGCTTCGAGCATGCGGAGAGCGCGGTGCCTCTGACCGGCCCTTCCCACTCCACGATTCTCACCGGTCTCTACCCGCCCGCTCATGGTGTGCGCGACAACGTCAACTTCGTGCTCGAGCCCCGGCACCCTACCCTCGCCACCCGTCTCAAGGGGCTGGGCTACGGGACGGCTGCATTCGTGGGCGCCTACCCCGTCGCGGCCTCCCTCGGGTTCGCACAGGGCTTCGACGAATTCGAGGAGGGCTTTCACGTGAGCCCGGTCCCCGGCCAGGGGGCGGAGCGCCCCGGCAACGAGGTGGCAGACTCGGTCATAGCATGGCTGGCTAAGAGCGACCGGGCGCGGCCCTTCTTTGTGTGGATGCACCTTTACGACCCCCATGCCCCTTACAAGCCTCCTTCCCCCTACAGCGAAAGATTCCGAGAGCGGCCCTACGATGGCGAGATCGCCTTCGCCGATGCCCAGATCGGCCGGGTCCTTCAAGCCCTCCTCCCGGGGGGCCGAGACAAGAACACGCTCGTCATCGCCGTGGCCGACCATGGCGAGTCCCTCGGGGAACACGGCGAAGCCACGCACGCCGTCCTCATCTACGAGGCCACGCTGCGCATCCCGCTGATCATGGCGGGGCCGGGGGTCCCCGGGGACCGGGTGGTCCACGAACGGGTGGCCACCGTGGACATCGTCCCCACCGCCATGAGCCTTCTGGGCTTCCCGCCTCCTCCCGGTCTTGCCGGGCGGGATCTCCGACCCGCCCTGGCCGGGGAACGCCTACACGTGGAGGCCCTCTATGGCGAGAGCCTGTTCGGACGCTTGAACTGCCGGTGGTCGAGCCTGCGGAGCTGGACCGAGGGCGACTGGAAGCTCATCAACGGAGCCAATCCGGAGCTCTATGACATCGGGCGCGATCCGGACGAGACGCAGGATCGCGCGGCCGAGGAGCGGGTGCGGGTGGACAGAATGCGACAGGCGCTGGGCGCGGCCCTGGCACGGATGGCACCGGCTGGGGACAACGCCCATGCGGTGGCGCTGTCCCCGGAGCAGCAGGAACGTCTGCGTAGTCTGGGCTACGCGGGGGGAGGGTCCGGCGGTTCGGGATCCATCGACGAGCCGGGGCTGCCCGACCCCCGGACCCGCGTTCATCTCTACGAGCGCCTCCAGGGCCTGCTCGCGTCTCCCCCTTCTGCCGCCCCCCAGGCCGCCGACGAGGTGGCGGCTCTGGCCGGCCAGGATCCCGGCAATCCCTTCGCCCAGTTCGCCCTCGCCGCCCTTGCCTACCACGCCGGTCAGCTTGCCCGCGCTGATCACGCTTTCGCGCGCACCCTCGAGCTGGACCCCGACCGGCCGAGCATCCGCCAATACTACGGCCGGCTCTTGCGGGACCGCGAACGGCTGGAGGAGTCGGAGAAGCAGCATCGGATCGCCCTTGAACAGACGACCGAGGACGACCTCAAGACCCGCATCAGCCTGGCGGAGACGCTGATCGCGTTGAAGAAGACGGACGAGGCGGGCCGGCTGCTGGAGGATGTCCTCAAGCGGGCTCCCCGACACCTGGACGCGCTAGGGGCCAAGGGGAGGCTCTTCCTTGCTCTCGGCCGAAGGGAGGAGGCGATCTCCTATTTGAGGCAGGCCTGCTCGGAGGGAGACGAAGAGTCCTGGCTCGAGCTGGCGAGCGCGTACCTTCTCCTCGGTCAGCCCGACAAGGCCCGGGAGGCGGCGGCCCAGACGCTTCGTCAGACCCCGGGACACCCCTGGGCCCAGGTCGTGATCGGTCACTGCCTGATTCTGGAGGGGAGGCGAGCCGAGGGGCTGGCGGTCCTGAAGCGCGCGCTCATGGCAGGCCCACGCCGACCCCGCGTCTGGCACGACCTCGCTCGGGCCTTCGCCGCCGCCGGGGACGCAGGTAAGGCTGCGGAATGCGACCGGCGGGCGGCCGCCCTCATCCAGGGCTAGTCGGCCGGGGGCAGCAGGGGAGGGCGGGTCGCTCCCTCAGAAGCGAAAACGCGGATCAGAGGGAAAACGCGCCTGGGCTCGACCCGCAAAAAGCCGCGCTCCCTCCACGTCGCCCAGGACGCTCAGGGCGTGCACCACCGTCCAGTAGGTTTCAGCGCTCGGCGGCGACTCCGCGGTGACGAGGCTAGCCAGGACGGCCCGGGCTTCGTCGTCACGTCTCTGCGAGCGGTAGAGTGTGGCGAGGCCCACCCGCCCTTCGCGGGTGGCGGGGAGGATCTTGATCTCGGTCCGAAACTCCTGCTCCGCCTCGGCTTCCTTGCCGAGACGAGCCAGGCAGTCTCCGATATTCGCGTGCAGGCTGCGCACGACCGTCCCTTTTTGCCGCTTCTGGATCTCCTCCGCTTTTCGAAAGGAGCCCAGGGCCTCGTCATAATGTCCTGCCTTCTGGGCCAGCACCCCCAGGATGAAGTGACTCATCAGCCGTTGGGGGTCCGCGGCCAGGCTCTGGCGCGCGAGGGCCCCGGCCCCGGCCGGGTCGCCGCGGTCCATCATGAGCTGGGCGGCCACCTCGTAGCCTTCCCCCGGGTCCCGTTGTGCGGCCAGCTCCGCGTGCTTCGACGCCAGAGCCAGGTTGCGCTCGAGGCCGTAGATCTTGGCCAGCATGAGATGGATCTGCGGGTTCAGGGAATCGATGGCCAGGCCTTCGCGCAAGGCGGCCAGCCCTTCCTGCGTGCGGCCCGCCCGTACCAGGGTGAATCCCAGCATCTCCCAGGCGTCGAGCATCCGTGGGTTCCCCTCCAGGACGCGACGGAATAGCGCGATCGCCTCCTGGTCCTTGCCGGCCTGCCGCAAAGAAAGGGCGCGCTTGAGGTCTTCGTGAGCCGCGATCCGGTCCTTGGGGTCGGGTAGTCTAGCCGCGGGTGTGGCGACCGCGCTTCCGCCCAGGTAGCCCAGGGCCTGCAGCTTCTCCCGGACCTCGGCCGTGGCCTCCTCCGGAGCCGTGACGTCACCGATCCGGTGCTCCAGCCATTGGGCCAGGGTGCTTCCCCTCGACGCCTGCGAATCGACGAGGTTGTGCTTCTCGCCGGGGTCGGTCTCGAGATCGAACAGCTCGGGGTGGGGGGCCCGGATGTACCGATGCCGGCCCTCGGTCACCGCGTAGAGGTCGCTCCACCCAAGGTGGTAGCGGGGGTAAAGCGTCTCCGAGTAAACCGGTCGCCCCTCCGCCGCCCCCCGCCGGAGGGCCGGACGCAGGGACACCCCGTCCAGGCCGTCGGTGGGCAGGCCGGCGAGGTCGAGGAGGGTAGCCGCCAGGTCCACCCCCCCCACGGTGCCCGCGATCCGCGTCCCGCCCTGGGTGGCCCCCGGCAGCCGCAGAATCATGGGGACGTGGAGGGCTTCACGATAGAGAAGCAAGCCATGCTCGTCCTCACCGTGGTCCTTGAGTCCTTCGCCGTGATCGGAGACCACGGCTAGAACGGCCTGCTGCAGCCGTCCCTGCCCTTGCAGGCGATCCAGGAACCGACCGACCAGCTCGTCGGCGTAGGCCACGGCTCCGTCGTAGGGTTGGGCCAGGCCGCGGTAGCGGTCGGGTGGAGCGCAGGGTGCGTGGGGCTCGTACAAGTGGAGGAAGGCAAAGAAACGGCGGCTGCCCTGGCTCTCGATCCAGCGCGCCAACGCCTCCACCGCGATCGCCCCGTCACGCCGCAGGTCGGCCAAGGATTCGGGAGCCCCCTCGACCTCCAAGGCGTCCTCGTAAAAGTCAAAGCCTTGGGCGATGCCCGTCGGCGAGCGGAGAACAAAGGCCGAGACCGCCGCCCCCGTGCTCCACCCCGCGGCCTTGAAACGGGCGGCCAGGGTCCGGTGCGTTGGGCGTAACGTGAAGCCAAGGTTGTCGCGGACGCCGTGGTGAGGGGGGAGCAGGCCGGTAAATAGGGAGGCGTGAGAGGGAAGGGTGAGGGGACAGTGGCTGTAGGCGGCGTCAAATACCACTGACTCCCGCCCCAGACCCTCCAGGCGGGGCGTGCTCCCCTGTCGGTAGCCGTAGAGCGAAAGGTGGTCGGCCCGGAGGGTGTCGATGGAAACGAGGACAACGGGAGCGTTCGGGTAAGGGCCGACGGCAGACGAGGTGCAGCCCGCGACAGCACTCGTCAGGAGGGCGAGGGCGGGAACGAAACGGCGGGAGGCGGGGGCTCCCCGAACTCGGGACACGCACGAATCCTACTCAACGGCCGCGGAGAGCTGCAAGGCGGTCACCTTCATGAAAACGCCCAGAAGGCTACCGGCTACGGCAAGGAATGCGAACGGCCGGCGGCAAGGGGAAGGGCACGACCCGACGGGGGCGCCTTCGTATTGCGGAGGGGCCTTTTCCGTCTCAGCGGCCAGGCCCGCTCCCAGCGTCAGGCGCGACGGGCAGCAAGATCTCGACGGTTGTGCCCGCGTTGAGCTGGCTCCGGACCCGGATCTCTCCGCCGTGGTCTTCGACAATCTGACGGGCAATGGCAAGACCCAGACCCGTCCCCTTGGCTTTGGTCGTGTAGTACGGCTCGAAGATCCGCTCGACGTCCTCCATCCCCAGCCCCTCGTCTGCCACCGAGAGCGTGATGAAGGCGGAGCCATCGGGATGTGCGGTGGCGAGGGTCAGGGCTCCGCCCCGACCCTCCATAGCCTCGATGGCGTTGTTGACTACGTTGAGCAGGACCCTCTTGAGTTGCTCGCGATCCGCCTCCACCGCGGGAAGGCGCGGCGCCAAGTGCCGGTGGATGACGACGCCCGCGATCGTCGCTTGCTCGAAGGGCCGGAGCACGTCCTCGACGAGCAGGTTGAGGTCCTCCCTTCGCTGCTCCCTCCTGGGAAGCCTGCTGAATCGGCTGAACTCCGAGATCAGGCCCTTGAGGTCCTGAACCGCGGTCAAGATCATCTCGATGGCGGAGGGGAAAAGCTCGTCGAACTTTTTCCGGTCGGCGGCATAAGCGGAGCGCAGGGTCTGGGCCGCGAGGCCGACGGGGGTCAGCGGATTTTTTATCTCGTGGATCACCCGCTCTACGGCCTCTTTCCAGGCTTCAAGTCTCTGACTGGCAAGGAGTTGTGTGAGATCATCGAAGACCACGACCGTCCCCGCACTGGTCCCGCCAACCTCCGGCAACGCTGAGGCCACGACGGACAGCGTCCGCCGGCCCGGCGCCAACCGCAGGTGCACTTGGCCTTTCTTGACCGCGGCCTCGCCCCGGCGGACCGCGTCCACGAGGGCCAAGAGCCCTTCGTCGCGAGGGGAGAGGACCTCCGCCAGGGCGTGGCCCTCGGCGGCGGCTCGGGGAATGGACAAGATTTCGCAAGCCCGGTCATTGAATGTGGTGATTCTGCCCCCGCCGTCGAGTGACACCACGCCCGTTGCCACATGCGAGATAACCGTCTCCAGGTGATTCTTCAAATCCCGGAGCTTCTGCTCCGAAGCTAGGAGGGCTTGCGTGCGCTCCTGGACCATTCCCTCGAGGTTTCGGCTGTAGCCCTCGATGTTCTGCTTCGAGATCGAGAGGTCGGTCACCATCGTGTTGAAGGCTTCCGCCATGCTTCCGATCTCGTCGCGGGAACCGGCGACAAGCCGCATTTCAAGCTGACCCTTGCTGGCCTGGCTCATAGCGAGCTGTACTCGGTGAAGGGGGGCGATCACTATCCGGGAGAGCAGGAAATTGAGTAGAAGGAGCAGAACGAGAAGCGTGGTCCCGACCAGGCCCCAGAAGAGAGTGCTGGTGCGAGATTCGCTTTGCCGGTCGGCGGCGAGTGAAAACAGGACGTCGAGACGTCCGAAGGAATCACCCCCCGCCTGGAGCTCAGCTTGGTGCCTCAGCACGATCTCCCCTTTCCAGGGCATCTCCTGAAAAGCCTCCCTCGGTCGCAATGGGGTGTCGAGGGGCGGGAGCTTGGAGCTCACAACGGCCAGATCGGCCATAAGCGGGCGACCGCCGGCCCCCACCACCGTCCCGCGTCCGTTCTTCCCTACCAACAAGATGGTGTCGTTCGGAACCTGCCCCTTGCCGTTTGGGTCCTGACCCAGCAGGTCCTGTTGAACACGCCAATCGCCCGTGGCGGCCAGGCCGATGGCTCCGCTCTGGATCTGTACCCAGAGGATCTCGGGCTGGCGCGCGAAATCCGCCATGTCCGCGGCCAGGGAGTGCTGGTTCTCACTGAGAACGTCGTAGATCAAATCCCGCGTGTACTTCTCCCGCAGGACGGACAGAAGCTTTTGGTCACGACTCATTAGGCGGGCGCGTTGCTGGCGCTGGAAGGGCACGAATACCAACAGAAAGACAATCATGATGCCGCTGACGGCGGCCGTGAGCGTCAAGGCGACCTTCCAGTTCAGGCTGAGGTCTCGCAGGCCCGTCGCTGGCCGATCCGTGCTCACCTTAGTGGGCCCCCAGCCACTCGTAGGGCCGAACTTCGTACTCGTGGACTCCCGGGACGACTTCCGAGATCGCAACGCCTCGGGAGACGTCCCCGTGTTCATCGAATCGTATCGATCCCGTCTTCCCGATGAAGGCCACCCTGGACAGGGCGTCACGGAGACGCACCCTCGTCACGGCAAGGCCCGAGCGAAGCTGATCATCGGTGAGAGGACCAAGCGCCGAGAGCGCGGCGGCGATGGCCTGAACCGCGTCGTAGGCCAACGGAGCTCGGCAGCCATCAGCCTCCTCGCCATAGCGGGCACGGTAGGCTTCCAGAAAGGCGGGGAGTGGAAAACAGTGATTGACGTAGTACGCGGGGGTCGCCGGCCCACCCCTCTTGAAGAGGAGCTGGCTTGACCAGGCGTCGCCTCCCAACAGGGTCGCCCGTATCCCTGACCGCCGGGCCTGCATGGCCACCAGGGTCGCATCCGTGAAGGACCCCGGTACGAACAAGGCGTCGGCTCCGAAGGCCTCTACCTCTCGCAGCTGACTTCCAAAATCGATCTCCAGGGGCAAGTACGAGAACTCCGCCGTCACCCTGGAGGTCTTGGAGTCTTGGAAGTGCTCAATGAAGCTCTTGGCGAGCTTGGCGCTGTAGGTTCGGCCCACCTCGTACATCACCGCAACCCGAGTCGCGCGCAGACGCTCCTTCACAAACTCGGCCAGCAAGCGACCGAGAACAACATCTGAATTGCAGACCCTGAACACGAAGCGATGGCTCGCCCCCGTGACGGGGTCCCAGGTGAGGTCTTGAGCCGTCGAAACATTGGAGACCTGAACCAGGCGGTCGGCCTCCGCCACCTCCGCCATGGCCTTCGACAGCGAGCTGGCATTGGAGCCGACCATCGCCAAGGCCCCCGAACGCGACACCGCGTCTTCCGCCGCGAAGCGGGCATCCAGGAAATAGCTGCCCGTTCGGTACTCGAGGAGCTTGAGGCGCCTACCGCGCATCCCGCCCCGGCGGTTAAGGTCGTCCACGGCCATCCTGGCGCCCCTCTGAGACTGGATTCCCGACAGCGCAAACCGCCCGAAAGTCGGAAAAATCGACGCGATGGGAAGAGTTCCATCGAAGCGGACATCGGATGGTGCCTCGACCAGAGGTTGGACGGTGTCTCTGGAATCGAGAGCTTTCGACGGGGGGAGGACGTCCCGAGAACACGAGCTTGCGATCGGAAGGGCCAGGATGAAGGCGATCCTTGGAAGATCTCGGGTCATGGTGCGTCGAGTCCCTGCGTGGAGCGGCTCCGAGCCGCTAGCCTCGCTTCGGCTGATCTCGCCTCGGACAGCCGCCCCAGCCGAACACGCGTGCCCCGGGTAGCGCCCTTCTACAATCCTAATCCAAAGCGAGGGGCCTTCTTCCCCAGGTGCCGTTGGAGCATGGCCTAAGCTTCGGGCCGTGACCTATCTCTCTGATCCAGAGGGGATTAGGCAGGATCGCCCGGAGCGGCCGCGAGCTTCCCGGCCTCGGCTTGCGACGCTTTTCCTCCTTGCCTGACAGGTCGCGGGGAGTTAGCGTGTGCTTGGCCCTGAGGGAGCGAGCCATGTAGTCAGCCGGCCATTCTCTTTCTCGTCGCTCGCGTTCGGGTACTTTGGCTTTGTAGCAATAAGGAGGTCCCGTGGCCAACGAAGTCCAGATCAAGAAGCTGATCCTTGTCCCCTCCGTGATCACGCTCGCCGTTACCTTGCTCCGCCTGGCCGGAGAACTGATGCACTGGTCACCGACCCTGTTCAACACGCAGGCGGGGGGCGGGGGAGCCATTGTCGGCATCGCCTGGCTGGTGCTGGTCTTTGGGGCTTACTTCGGGTGGAAACTGGCGAACGCGGGTCAGGGCCCGGCTGCGGTGGGGCCGGCCATCCTCTATTCCATCGTCGGCTTCGCCCTCGTGCCAGCCCTGGGTTTCGGGGCGGTCAAGCTCGGCCTGCCCGCGCAGGGGTTCGCGGCTTTCGGAACCTTCCTCGTTCTTTCCCTTATAGGTGCGGTCGTGGCCTACCGCGCTTGGCCGGCTCTGGGGCAGACCCTACTGGCCTACGGCCTGGCGGCCCGCATTCCCGTGACGATCGTCATGCTCTTCGCCATCCTTGGAAACTGGGGAACCCACTACGACGTGTCCCCGCCGGATCTCCGCGACATGAACCCCATCGCCAAGTGGTTCCTCATCGGAGTCCTGCCCCAGCTCACGATCTGGATCTGGTTCACGATCGCAGGGGGGGCTGTCTTGGGGACGCTCGCGGTGGCCGTGACCGGCCGCGGGCGCCGTCCGGCCACGGCCTAGACCCTGTACCGCCGCGGTGACCCAGATGCGGCAGGGTCCCAAGGCGCGCCGAGAGGAGGAGTTCTTCTCAGCTAGCTTCCGTTGCCGGCCCTCGCGAAGTCTCCTTCCATTCCGGTCTTCAGACGCTGGAGGTCGGCTGCCATCTGGTCGCGGAGCTTCGCGATCACCTTGCCGCGGATGTTGAGGAGGCCCCCGCTAGGCAGGTCGTCGAAGAGGCAGCGACGCAGCAGAAGCAGGTAGGTTTTCGCCGGGTGGACTCCCTTGTCGGCCACCAATATCAGGACCTCGAGCCCTCCTTCGAAATAGTGGTCCGCGTATATCTGCTTCGCGCCGACGACGGTCAGCTCGGGGGTCTCCGGCGGCGTGTACACCACGAGGTGCGTGATGCTCACGATCGGCTTCAGCCCTTGCATCTGATCGGTCGACCAGAACAGGATCTCGGTGATGCCGGGTGGTTTGGCACTCGGACACTGCTTTAGGTACTCGTGGAAGGCGGGGACGTAGTCGTACAAGTAAGGGGATTCCGCGAGCAGGCTGGCAAACGCCTCGCTCGCGGAGACCTCTCCAGTGTCGTTATAAACGACCATCGCCGCGTTGCCCAGGGTCCGATAGGAGGTGACGTAGTCGAGCATGCCCTGGCGCGCCATCCTCGAGAGCTGATCTTCTGCGCCCGGCCGGGACAGATCGATCTCGCGCCGCACACGCGTGATCAGGGATGCCGGAAGTTTCACCTGGCAGTCGCGAAGCTTGCAGTGCTTGAGTTCCTGGGCGTCGTCATGACTTACCGCGAACTCCGCCACGTCGGAGGCGGCGGGCGGGTCACTGAAAATCCCGAGCCGCGTGCGTCCGGGAGCGCGCAGCGACGTCGGAAAATCCACCAGCCGCTTCACGCAAAAGGTCTTGGGCGCGTCTACGCGCGCCAGCCCGAAAAGGGCAACCTCGCGCTTGTTCGGCGCGTCGAGCACCTTCACCACACCGTGTCCGCCTTCCACCGCCGCGAGCTGAGCAGGCTGAAAGGCGATTCGGTTCTGAAGAAAGTGTGTCAGCTCGGAACGCATCCCCTGCGCGCTTGCTCCCCAGCCGCCGAAAAGGACGAGGCCGGCGAATGGGACCAGAAGACCTCGGGACACACCGTAACGCATCGAATGGCCTCCTCCGGGAGGGCGGTTGCGCTCTCCGCGGTGCCGCTAGGGCCCCATGATAGAGCCGTCAGCCATGGTACGGGAAACGCCTATCGCTCTGAGTCCACCTCGCCCGCCCTCGGGGGTGAGGGCGGGGCACAGGGTACGGCGGGCCTCGCTTACGAGGTCAAGTTCCGGCTGTGGGGGCGACTGCGCGCCGGTCCGTACCCCTGCCGCCGTTGGCGAGAGTGCTGCCTCGGGTACAATCGCAACTAGGGCTCGGCCCGCTTCCAGTGTGGTAGCCCAAGCATGGCCGCGTGCTTTGGCGACGCGAGGCACGGGGTCCGTCGAAGGGAGAGGCCGGTGAGCGAGGGGCTGCTGGCGGTGGAGGCCCAAGGGGGCCCGAGACAGGGAGCACGCCTGGAATGGCTCCTCGATCGCGGTCGAGAGCTGAATGCCCTCCTTGTCCTGGCTGCGTTGATGACCCTCTCTGTTCCCGGCAGCCTGCCCGCGGCAGAGAGCCACCCCACGGCGTTTTCCGTCCGGCGAGGCACCAACATCTCCCACTGGCTTTCCCAGAGCAAGCGCCGGGGCGAGGAGCGGCGGCAGTGGTTCGGTAGCGACGACGTGAAGCGACTCGCCGCGCTTGGCTTCGATCACCTGCGGATACCGGTGGACGAGGAGCAACTCTGGGACGAGCAGGGCCGGCCGGATGCCGAGAGCTTCGCTCTGCTGGACGGCGCCTTGGACGCGTGTCGCCAAAACGGCCTCCGCGCGATCGTGGACCTCCACATCGTCCGCTCACACCATTTCAACGAGAAGGTGAGGCCGCTGTGGACGGAACCAGCGGCCCAAGAGCGGTTTCTCGCCTGCTGGCGGGACCTCTCCTCGCGTCTTCGTACGCGGTCTGTCAGCGACGTGGCCTACGAGCCGATGAACGAGCCCGTGGCGGACGACCCCGAGCTCTGGAACCGTCTGGTCGGGCGAGTCATCAAGCAGGTTCGCGAGGCTGAGCCGACGCGCGTCATCGTCGTCGGCTCGAACCGCTGGCAATCCGTGGACACGTTCGCGGACCTGCGCGTCCCGAGCGGCGACCCCAACATCCTTCCCAGCTTCCATTTCTACACTCCGATGGCCCTCACGCACCGCGGGGCGAGCTGGACGAAGGTCGGCGAGTACAAAGGACCCGTTCGCTACCCCGGCCGCACCGTGGACGAAGAGAACCTCGCCGGCCTCGCCCCCGACCTCGCGCGTGCTCTCCGCGGCGACACGCGGCCCTTCGACAAGGACGAAATGGAGCGTCGACTGGCTGGACCTCTGGCCTTGGCTAAGAAGAGCGGCCTCCGGCTCTACTGCGGGGAGTGGGGCTGCCTGCCCTCCGTCCCGCGGTCGGACCGGCTCCGATGGTACGCCGACCTCCGAGCGGTTCTGGAAGGCCACGACATCGGCTGGGCGACCTGGGACTACAAGGGTGGCTTCGGGATCGTGGACAAGGACGGGCTCGAGGACAGAGGTCTGATCGACACCCTCCTCAAGTGAGGCTTGAGGTGGTGCTCAGCAGATGGTCCCGACCGCAGCGGTCGAGAGTGAACGCCGCGGTGAACAAGAAGATGGTGTGTGTTAGCCTCCGTGGCCATGGCTGTGAATCTCAGAGCGGCTTTCCTCATTGCCCTGGCGATCTTCACACTCGCCCTCAAGCCCGGTGAAAGCGCCGACCGCAAGCCCACCCTGGCTCTAGTCGGCGGGCAGGTCATCGACGGCTACGAGGGCCCACCCATCCACAAAGGCACGGTACTGATCGCGGGCGACCACATTCTCGCCGTGGGGCCGCAGAGCGAGGTGCCGGTCCCAGCCGGCACGCCCGTGATCGATACCGACGGGATGAGTGTGCTACCCGGCCTGATGGATATGCACGTCCACCTGATGATCGTGGGCCACGCCGACTACGAGCACTGGGACAAGACCTACATGTCAAGGTTCCGTGACCTGATCATGCCCATCGCGGCCAAACAACTTCTTATGAGTGGTGTGACCACCGCCCGGGAGTTGGGAGCACCGCTCGAAGATATCCTGGACGTGAAAGCCCGGATCGAGAAGGGCGATATCCCCGGCCCACGCCTCTACGTGGCCGGTCCATTCATCCAGCGGGCGCCGTATGCCGAGTACGAGAAAACCTTCCGCTGGGGAGTGAACGGTGCCGACGATGCCCGGGCCAAGGTTCAGAAGCTCGTGGACGCCGGGGTGGACGTCATCAAGCTCATTGACCAGGACCAGCTCACGGACGACGAGGTGGCGGCCGTCGTGGAGACGGCGCACAAGGGAGGCAAGCCGGTCGTGGCTCACGCCCACCGCGAAGAGGAGATCCGCATGGGGCTCCGCCACGGCGTCGACTGCTTCGAGCACACCGGTCTGGCCACGGAGCCTGGATACCCCGAGGACATCCTCGCCGCAATCCGGAAGCGCAACAACACCCTCTACTGGTGCCCGACGATCGAGGGCCTGTTCCTCGCCGACTACACGGCGCGGACCTTCCCCGAGCGGCTCGACGACCCGGCGTGGCAGAGGGATCTACCGAAAGAGATCGCGGCGGACATTCGCCGCTCACTGCAAAATCCGACCTCCCTCGACTACTTCACCCTGACCTTTCGCCGCCTGCCCACCCTCGCCAACAAGTTCCGCCAACTCCGGGAGGCCGGGGTCACCCTCCTCGTGGGGACCGACAGCGGCATACCCGCGAACTTCCACACCGACTCTACCTGGCGTGAGCTGTATACCTGGGTCCAGCTGGGGATGACGCCCATGCAGGCCATCGCGGGCGCGACGCGCTGGCCGGCGCGGTTCCTGAAGAAGGAGAAGGAACTGGGCACACTGGCCGCTGGCCGGTTTGCCGACGTGATTGCGGTACGAGGAGACGTGCTCACGCACGTCGACCTTCTGCAGAGAGTGGATGTCGTGGTCAAGAATGGAGTGAGGGTTAAGTGAATTCCGCGGCCTCCGCGCCGCGGGGCAGTGCTCATGAAGGGGCTGTTGGCCTCTTGGTGGGCAGCTTAGGCGCCGGAGACGCTGAGCCTCGGCGGTACCCTCGAAGGGGGCCCCCGGTATCGTTGTCTCGGTGACGGACGGCAGTCCGGTTGAACTCCATGACGAGAGAGTTGGCGGCAGCGATCGTCACCTGGCTGGGGGGCTTCCTCATCCTTTCCCTGATCGTTGCTCTCAAGCGCCGGGCCCGTCGCCATGGTGGGGCGGCAAGAGCCGGGGTTGTGGGAGCTATCTATGAGTGGCAGAACCAGGACAAACAGAGAGCCCTTGACGTCATCGTTGAAGGCAGGGCTGCGGAAACGCGACCCGAGTATGCGGAGGGCAACCTGCCGGAGTTGGAATCGCCGAAAGGCAAGAAATCTAACGCCTCGCCCACCCCCAAGGAACCGTCTGAACCGTGAGGGAGGAGAATCAACGGTGGGATGGGGAAACACCAACAAGGGGCCGTTCAGGGCAACGATGGCCTGCCGGGCAAGCCAGTGCCGCGTTCGGATAGCATCAGGGGTCGAAGGCGCGAGCTGGATCAGCGTCCACGAACCGCCTTCCCTCGTGTCGGTTGAAGCAATGGCGCGGAGCCCTCTCCCACGCCCGCCATGCTAAGCGCACACACCGATGTCGTCGGTAGCCTGCTTCGTCCGCCGGAGTTGCTTGCCGCTCAGGAGCAATTGGCGGGCGGGGCGCTCACCCCGGGCGCTTTCAAAGCGATCGAGGACCGGGCGGTGGACGAGGCGGTCGCCCTCCAGGAGCAGGCCGGCCTTGGAATCGTCACCGACGGCGAGATGCGCCGACAGTCCTTTCAGAGCCAGATGACAGCGGCCGTAGAAGGGTTCGGGGAGCATACCCTCGATGCATTTCTCTGGGGAAGCTGGCGTGGAGGACGGGAAGCGGGGGATCGGAGTCAGCCCCGGCCCTTGAACCTGGGGGTGGTGTCGAAACTCCAGCGCAAGAGGCATCTTGCCGCGGAGGAGTTCACGTACCTGCGGGCCCGGACCCGGCTCACCGCGAAAGTCACGCTCCCAAGCCCGAGCCTGTGGGTGAACTTCTGGTCAGCCAAGAGCTCTCCCCAGGCGTATCCAACGCTCGAATCCTTCCTCGCGGACGTGGTCCGGATCCTTTGCGAGGAAGTGGAGGAGCTGACCCGCCTGGGGGCGAAATACATCCAGATCGATGCCCCGCACTACGGTCTGCTCATCGATCCCCGGACTCGGGCCTTCTACGAGAAACAGGCGGGAGGGATGGCGTTGTGGCTGGAGAAGGCAATCGAGGCGGACAACGCGGTGATCGCCGCCGCCCCATCGGACACCACCTTCGGCCTTCACGTCTGCCGCGGCAACCAGGGGAGCCGCTGGCTCGCCGAAGGCGGTTATGAGCCGGTGGCGGCCACGCTATTTCCCAAGACCCGTGCCCACAGGCTGCTTCTCGAGTACGACGATGCCCGCTCCGGCTCCTTTGAGCCCCTCCGCCACGTGCCCGAAGACAAGGTGGTGGTCCTCGGGCTCGTCACCACGAAGACGCCGCGCCTGGAAAGCCGTGAGGCGCTTAAGGGCCGGATCCAGGAGGCAAGCCGATATGTTTCCCTCGAGCGTTTGGCTTTGAGCCCGCAGTGTGGGTTTGCCTCCTCGATCGTCGGCAACCGCCTCTCCGTCGACGACGAGAGGCGCAAGCTTCGACTACTCACAGATCTGGGCCGTGAGATTTGGAGGTGACCGATCATCGAGGCGGAGGCGCGTTGTTCCCCGCCGCTACATAAGTGGAGGTCGCTAGGGAGCCAGCTTCTAGCCATCCCGCTGACTCAGAGGAGCTTGCGACCTGCAAGCTCCGTGATCGCGTCCACGGTTCTGCGGCAGAGCACCTCGGCCGCCCGCTCTCGAGCGTCCTTAAGGCCGCGCAGATGGACAAGCAGGGATTTCCAGCCGTATGTCCGTCAACTAGTTGTCGAGGGTGCCATTCATCGATATGGATTAGGCATCGTGGTAAGGCGTCGACTTTAGAAAGCGCTTTGCTATGATTTCCATCGTTCACCCAACCCCGGCGGAAGGGGTGGGGTTGCCCTTATCAACTCTTCTGTTCGCACGCCCTAGGAGGCCGCGATGAGCGCCACTCTGTTCCGTCCCCGCCTCCCCCAGGCGGCCCTTTTCCTTGCCGCGGCCGTTGCCGGCGGTACTGCCGCCGCTGCGCCCAGGCCGTCAAAGCTCTACACAATCGAGCAGTTCATGGCCACGACCGCGGTGAGCGGGGCGTCGTTCTCTCCTGATGAGACGAAGCTCCTTTTCTCTTCAAATGGGACTGGCATCTTTAACGCTTTCGTCGTTCCGTTGAAGGGTGGAGAAGCAAAACCGGTCACCACCTCGACGACCGACACAACCCTGGCCGTCTCCTACTTTCCTAAAGACGAGCGGATCCTTTTCACGCGCGACCAGGGTGGCAACGAATTGAATCATCTCTACGTGCTGGAGGTGAACGGCAAGGAGAGGGACCTGACGCCCGGGGGAAAGCTAAAGGCGCAGTTCGCGGGATGGACCCGTGAAGGCGACGCTTTCTACGTAGCCACGAACGAGCGGGATCCCCGATTCTTCGACATCTACCGCTACGATGCAGCATCCTACGCCCGCGAGCTTCTCTACCAGAATGAGGCGGGGTTCTTTCCTGGACCCGTCTCCAACGATGGCAAGTGGCTCGCTCTCACCAAGGTCATAACCACCGCGGACAGTGACATCTACCTGTGGAACGCGAAGAGCAAGGAGATCCTGCACATTACCCCCCACCAAGGCGAAGCGAGTTACACGCCGGAGGCTTTCGATCCAGCGTCTCAAGCTCTCTACTACTCGACGAACGACGGGGGTGAGTTTGCGCGTATCCGTCGCTACGCTTTGGTCACGGCCCAGCACGAAGAAGTCGAGCGGGCAGATTGGGACATCGTGAGCACGTCCTTCTCGCACGACGGAAAGTACCGCGTCACGGCGATCAACGAGGATGGCCGCACGGTGATCAAGGTCCGGGAAACCAAGACCGGCTCTGAAGTAGCGATGCCGAAGCTTCCCGCCGCTGACCTGACGTCAATCGTGATTTCGCGTAGCGAGGCAAGGATGGCCTTCTACGTGAACGGCGACCGCTCGCCGAGCAACCTCTACGTGTATGCCTTCGGCGAGGCGAGCCCGCATCGGCTCACGGACTCCCTCACCAAGGAGATCGATCCGGAGGACCTCGTAGAGTCGGACGTCGTCCGCTTCAAGTCGTTCGACGGTATGCAAATTCCGAACGTACTCTGGAAGCCCCAACAAGCGACGCCGGAGGCAAAGGCCCCCGCCCTCATCTGGGTCCACGGGGGGCCGGGGGGCCAGACCCGGAAGGGCTATAGCGCTCTCATCCAGTATCTGGTGAACCATGGCTACGTCGTACTGGGCATCAACAACCGGGGCAGCTCCGGCTATGGGCAAAGCTTCTTCACCGCGGACGACCAGAAGCACGGGCACGAGCCCCTCTGGGACTGCGTCGAAGCCAAGAAATATCTGGCCGCCCAGCCCTATGTGGACAAGGGCCGGATCGGCATCATCGGGGGCAGCTACGGTGGCTATATGGTTCTGGCTGGGCTGTCCCTTCAGCCCGATGTCTTCGATGTGGGTGTGGATCTCTTCGGGATCTCGAACTGGGTGAGGACGCTCGAGAGCATCCCGTCCTGGTGGGAGGCGCAGCGTGTCGCGCTTTACAAAGAGATTGGCGATCCCGTCAAACAGAGGGACATGCTGCTCGAGATTTCACCCCTCTTCCACGCCGATAAGATCAAGAAGCCCCTGATCGTTCTGCAAGGCGCGAATGACCCCCGCGTGATCAAGCCGGAATCGGACGACATCGTGGCCGCGGTCAAGAAGAACGGCGTGCCCGTCGAATATGTGGTCTTCCCTGACGAAGGGCACGGTTTCACGAAGAAGAAGAACCAGATCGAGGGCTATCGTGCCATCCTCACGTTCCTGGATCGGCACCTCAAGAGTGCAGGCGGGAAGGCGGCTGCCGCCGAGAAATAAGGATGGGATTTCCAGAAAGCCTGGTTTCGGCGCGCGCAGCGCGACTCGTGCACATGGGCTCCTGAGCTTGATGCCTCCTCGATAGCCGGACCCGTTTCGCGCCCCGGGTCGGGGGTCAGACGTGCGCTGGAGCATTGTCCCTGGCATCCGCCAGCCTCGCCTGCGATCCCCGGGAAAGCGGCCATCCCACCACGCCCTAGCGGCCGGTCTTCTCGCGCAGGATATCCAAGTAACGGCTCCCATACCCTTCGTAGCGATATCCCTGCGTGTAGATGGCTCCCGAGCGACTCTGATCCACGGCGGTGGCGGGCGCCAAGGCCACGGGCTCGATCGCGGTGTCCTCGCTCCATTCATTCCACGACGTGACCAGCATCATGGGGAGGCGGGGATCGATGAGGGGGAGCGCAAACCGATCGAGCCATTCGGCGAAGAATGTTCCTTCGCCGGCACCGGGGGCCCATTCGCGCGGGACTGCATAATGGTCGGCCTCGAGGCGCAGGCCGCGGTCGTTGTAGCCGGGAAGCGCAAGGGGGATGATCGGCTTCTCCGGAACCGCTTGGCGGTAGCGCCCGTAGAGCGCGAGGGCGTCGATGAGAAGCCGGCTCGAGGCCCCGTAGCCGGCATCCGCGGTCCGCGACGAGTCGTAGAGGTTATAGGTGGTGATGGCGTCCAGGGCCGCGATGCGAGGGCGCTGGGGCTCGTCGGTGGCCCCGGTGCCGTCGACCCTCGCCACGCTCCAGAATATCTCGTCGCCGATAACGAAGGGGTCAATCCCGAGTTGGGCCATGCGCGCTCGGAAGCGTGACATAGCCTCCAGAAACCGTCCGGTCGCGGTTCGGGTCACGTAGAGGATGATCACCGGCCGGCCTGCGACGCGCAGGTACCTCGGATGGGCGAAGTACCGGGAGGCAATCTCGTCCATGTCGGCGAGGAAGCGCTCGACGGTGCCGCCGTCAAAGACGGTCAGGCCGGACGACGGGTTGTAGCCGAGATCCCAGAGCTCGTAGAAGATGCAGAAATGGAGGTCGCCGATGTTGCGCGCGGAGAGGACGGCCTCGTCGATGAGGGCATTGCGCTCGGGGGCGCTTGGCCACCAGTCGAGGGTGAAGAAGTCGACGCCGGATGCCGCGGCCCACGCGATGTGCTGCTCGACGACCGTGGAAGACGACGAGGAGTACTCGCCCAACTGCGGCTTCTGGCCGGGGCGGAGCCGCGCCCGGAGGTAGTTCCCGCCGTCGAAGCGCGCGGGAAACCAGAGGTAGTAGTGAGCGCCCACGAGGACCTCGGAGCGGGGCGTCGTGGCCTGTGGGCGGAGGCTCTCCTGGCACGCGCAGAGCTGAAGGAGGGAGCAGAGCGCGACGGTACTTGCGACTGACGGGCGTCCCCAGCGGACCGACGAGCGGTGTTCGTCCATGGGTTCCCTGGGGGGCAAGAGCCGGGCCAGGGCCGATGGGTTGGGGCATGTGCACGGGAGCAGGGTCCGGAGGACCATCTAGAGTCAAAGAGAGCAAGGGCTTGCCGAGCGGACCGACCCGCGCACGAGCGGTGGCCGAACGGCGTCCACGGGGCTTCGCGTTCGGGCGAGCGCGTTCGATGCTGGTAACAGCCCTTCGATTTCCAGACAGTATTCGAGTGGCTAAGGGGGCCTGGCCAGAGGCCGAGGCTGCTGACTGTTCGAGGCAGCGGATCAAGGCCTTGCTCGGAGGGTCGCCGTGCTACTTCCACGCGGGCCCTTACAATCTGTTGGATCTGATTCTATGTTGACAGCTGCCGGCACGGGGAGTAGCGTCGCTTGAAATCAGCACCATCCCTAAAGGAGCCACACATGGCGAGACTCGCTCGTAGGCCAGCTTCCTTGCTGGCCGGCCTCCTGCTCTTTGCCCCTGGTCTGGCCTCGGCCGCACCTGCTGTGCTCGGTAGCGGACTCCAGCAACTCGTCTCGGCCTGGGAGAACTTTGACCCGCGCTTGAGCATTGTCCTCGAGCACCACCTGAAGTCCCCGGCCGGCGACCCGCTGGTCAAGTTGCACCTCGCGGAGGGCGTCAAGCTCGATCATGTCCTGCCGAAGCTATCGAGTTTCGGCTTCCGCCTCGTCGCGCAGAGCGTGATCAACCCTCGACTGATCGAGGGTTACCTACCACTCGCGTCGGCGCGCGCGGCGGCCGGCGTGGAGGGGATCCTCTCCGCCCACGCGGTGCAGCGTCCCCACCGAAACGTCGGGCTGGTAACGAGTCAGGCCGTGGCGGTCGAGAAGGCCGACAAGGCTCAGGCGCGCGGCTTCGATGGGACCGGTATCCGCCTCGGGGCGCTATCCGACAGCTTCGACGCGTGTGCGGATTGCACAACGCACGCGGCGGACGACGAGGCGAGTGGCGATCTGCCCCCGACCGTCACCGTGCTCCAGGAGATAGATCCAGCGAACGGCCCCGGAGCCGACGAAGGACGCGCCATGCTCCAACTCGTGCATGACATCGCGCCCGGAGCCCAACTCGGATTCGCCTCCGCATTCAACGGCGAAGTGTCATTCGCCAACAACATCATCGCGCTGCGAAAGCAGTTCCACGCCGACGTCATCGTGGATGATGTCTTCTACCTCGACGAGCCAATGTATTCCGATGGAATTATCGCGCAGGCAGTAGATACGGTCAGTGCGGACGGCGCTGCCTACTACTCCTCGGGCGGCAACAACGGACTCGAGGCCTTCGAAGCGGTGTACAGGCCGCTTTCCTTCGCGCGAGCGAAAGCCGTGGTTGCAGCGGGCACGGAGAACGTGAAGCTCGACCAGATACCAGCCAACATCCGTCCACAGACCATCCACAACTTCGCGCGTGGCGGCGATGACGGCGATGAAAGGCCCGCCCGCATCACTCAGCGGATCAGCACGGACGGGGTCAACCAGCTCAGCTTCCAGTGGGATGAGCCGTTTTTTCTAGGGAAGGTGAAGACCGACTTCAACATCTACGTCTTTGACATGAACGGGAACTGGATGGACCCCGCAAGTCCTGCGTTTCCCGGGTTCTACACCACCGACGACAACACGAAGACCGACGCGCCCTTTGAGTTCATCGTTCTCGCGCCTTTCCCAGGCGAGATCCATGGTGGCGCCGCCGTGAGCGACTACCAGCTCGTCATCGGCAACGTGAACGGGGGCCCGGCCACGCACGTCAAATACATCGTGGCGAACGGCCTGGCGGTGAGCCAACGGCAGTCCGCTCCCTCCAACTTCGGCCATGCGACCGCGAACGGTGGGCAGGCGGTGGCGGCCATGTATTACGCCATTCCGCAGTTCCCCGAGGACTTTAGTTCTCCCGGGCCGACGACGATCTATCTCGATGCGCAGGGCAACCGCCTCGAGGAGCCAGAGATTCGCCGTACGCCACAGATCACCGCCGCGGATGGCGTCGACACGACGTTCTTCGGATTCGACTCCGACGGCAACGGGTTCCCCAACTTCTTCGGTACCAGCGCCGCCGCGCCCGATGCGGCCGCGGTAGCCGCACTGGTGCTCCAGGCCGGAGGTGGCCCGGGCAGCCTGAGTCCGCACCGTGTCTACGAGACGCTACAGCGCACCGCGACGCCGCTTCCGACGCCCAACGATCGCTCGCGGAGCGTGGCGCACGCCGGCCCGGTGGTCTTCACGGCGACGCATGACTGGACTCGCTGGAGCCGGTATTTCGGGCTAGCCGTGGGGTCGGACACCTCGCATACCGTGCAGTCGGTGTCGTTCGACACCTCGGGCATCGGGCTCAGTTGGAGCGCCAACCCGAATCGGTTCAATATCGGCGAGGCGAACGGAATATCGCCGGGCGACGTTTCGTTCTCCCGGACCGCGACGACCTTCACGCTCAACTTCGCCCCGGGCAAGTTTGGAGCGGGTGCATCCATCCGGTACGGCATGTCGGTCTTCGCTCCCATCGAAGGGTCCACCGAGGAGGATCCAGACCGCTTCCGCGGCATGACAGTGACGGTGACGTTGGATGACGGCTCGAAGCACACCTCGACCGTCTCGGCCGGGGAAAAGGAGCGGCTCAACCGCTTCACGGGCCACGGGCTGGTCAACGCCGATGCCGCGACGCAGGCCGTGCGGAGCGGTCACGACGAAGGAGAGCACGACCACTGAGTCGGGCGACGCAAGCAGGGCGCCAGGTCTGAGGGGGTCCGGCCGTGCCTCTTGGGCTAGGTTCTCGGTTCGTGGAATGCCGGCAGCCGTCTACTAACTGTGCTGCGCTCGCCGCGTTAGGTCGTGCCGCTAACGCTGCGGGATATGGGCCACCGTCTGACGCGGAAGCCGGAACAGAGTTGGGGCGTTTCCGGCTGTGATCATCGCGCTAAGTTACTGAGTGCGTGACGGCTCGGGACAGAATGGAACCGCCAACACTCGAGTCTTCGTCCTATTCGGCGACCAGAATGAGGAGACGAGAAGCGATGCTAGGGCATCATCTTCGCGAGTTGCGGAGATTCCTCAAACATCCCTGTTGACCGATGTTTTGCCTGTTGCTTGACAGCTGGTATCCTCTGCTCCTCTGTCGTTGCTAAGAAGCGACCTCCCCCCGGGAAGAGGACCGACCGTTAGTATTCAAGACTCAGGCAGCGCTCCTCACGCTGGGCGCGTTCCTCACTGGCGGCGATGGATCGTGGCTGCGATCGTTGCCACGGGTGCTCTGTTGTTCTTCCAGGCCTTCCTCTGGCGCCCCCTCTCTCTTTCTGGAGAGTTTCCCGCGGGCCATCTGCTGACGATCGCCGGCGCTGTCCATGTCCACACGACCCTTTCCGACGGCGGAGGCACCCCTCAAGAGGTCATTGAGGCTGCCCGCGCGGCCCGGCTCTCATTCGTGGTCCTCACGGATCACGATAACCTGGACGCAAAGCCCCTCGAGGGGTACCGCGACGGCCTGCTCGTTATCGTAGGCACGGAGGTTTCCACGACCGCCGGGCACCTGCTCGGTCTGGGAATTCCAGACCCCGCGTTCCGATTCTCCGGGGACGCGCTTGACAGCCTCGAGGACATTCGTGACCTAGGTGGAGTCTCGTTTGCCGCTCATCCCTTGAGCCCCAGGAGGTCTTTCCAATGGACGGGATGGGACCTGCCCGGCCCTTGGGGCCTTGAACTCTTGAATGGCGACAGCCAATGGCGTGAAGCGAGCCCGTGGACTCTCTTCCAGACGGCCGCTCTCTACGGTCTGAACTCCCGCTACGCGCTTCTCGCGGGCCTCGCGGCGCCAGACGCGACGCTGCGCCGTTGGGACTCACTGCTGGAGCAGCGTGATGTTCCGGGAATCGCTGGAGCGGACGCTCACAGCCGTATCGTGATGGGAAGAGGCAACGTTCTCCGCTTCCCATCGTACGAGTCCAGCCTCAGCGTGGCTAAGAACCATGTATTGCTTGATTCCTCCTTGACGGGTGATCAGCGGCGGGATGCCCGCACCATCATTCGAGCCCTCGCGCAAGGGCGGTCTTACATCGGGCTTGATGCCTTGGCTCCTGCTGACAATTTCTACTTCGTGGGCGTGAGTGGAGGAGAGCGCTGGGAAATGGGCGATACCGCCCCGGCCGGTGCTCGCCCAGCGCTGGAGGCGGGGGGGGCGCTACCAAAGGGGACGCGCGTACGCCTTCTGAGGGACGGCACGACCGCTATCGAGGCCGAGGGGCACGTCTTCCTCCCGTCTGCTCTTCCCGGTGTCTACCGCGTGGAGTGTCGAGTGCCGGGCTGGCCCATTCCCTGGATCTTGTCCAACCCAATCTACGTGTTTGACGAGGTCCAGAAAGCATCGCGACAACGCCGGGCGGCCTGGCCACCTAGCCCCGGCCCCCCGCCGAAGGTGACCGTCCTCGACTCCTTCGAGGGCCAAACCGTCTTTGAAGGCGCCTCTGATTCTTTGTCGCGCTTGAGTCTGCCGATTCTGGATTCACATGGGGGGGTGGGTGGCGGCGGCGCTGCGCGCATGGAATTTCATCTGGGGGTACCACAGCCGGGGCACCCACACACTTTCTGCGCGATCGTAAACAGGGGGAGGCGAGACCTATCGGGGAAGAGCGGCATAACGTTCTGGATCCGCGCCGATGGCGTCTACCGTCTATGGGTCCAGGTTCGCGACGAAAACCCAGCGTCGACGGATGATGGGACGGAATGGTGGTTCGCATCGGTACGGACATCGCCTGAGTGGCGTCACGTGGCCGTCCCATTTGGGCGTTTCCGCTCGATCGACAAGCATAGCGACGGACGACTCGACCTCGACAAAGTTCGCGCAATCGTCTTTGTCTTGGACAAGGGAGCTGTGAAGGTGGGCACCACGGGCACGATCTGGCTCGACGACGTTGGCTTTTTCTGAGACCCGGGGCTAGGGGTGAGTTGGAGACTCCAGTCAGATCTGACGGACCAGTTCCCCTCGCTTGTCTGCAGAGATCCGAGCTGGGGCTCGAAGGCCGCGTCCATTCTAACCGTCGCCTGTGAGCCTCGTTGCGATAGGGCCTACGCCCTCACCGACCGTTCGAGTCTTTACCGTCTTGCCGAGCGCACGACAGGAGGTCAGTAACTACCTCCGGATCCTGGAGTTGAACCGCTAGGCGCTGCCTCACGCTGGGCGGGTCGTCGACGACGTCCTCAAATCGCTCCGCAGCGACCAGCCGCAACTCGAGGTGGCTGGCGTCCGATAGCGCGTATTCGAGGTATGACCAGTCGTCTTCCAGATTCAACTTGAGTTCACGGGCACTCAAGAAGCCGACATTGTCGATTCGCGTCGCAATAGCGCGATAATGGCTGGGCGCACTGCTTCCTCCTGAAAACCGGATGTAGTACTGCCTGCCATCGAAGTCCATGAGTGTGATCAGGCTTGACGTCGGATCATCTACTGAGGTGCACGCCCAGGTACCTAGAAGGTTCGACTCGATGAACCCGTCCTCGGCCTCCCCAAGTGGGTGTGTGAAGCCCGTGATACAAGCGCTCAAAGCAAGAGACACGCCCATGAACAACAATCGAGCCCGCCAGTACATACACTCCTCCTCTACGGAGCACCTAATCGGTCTGCCGATCATCGATGCTTACTCGCCCACTAATACGCCATAACCCGAGCCGCAGTTCGCCCATGTGTGACACTCCTTGGAGCGTCCCAATGACCGGCGAACATCTCGGTCGGCGCGGTGTTTTGGGCTCGTGGGGCGCCCGGCGCTATAGCGGCTGGAAATTACGGCATAATCCCGTCGATGGACATCGTTCTGCGGAAAAACGTTGGCGTCCCCTTGAGCGAGCAAATAACGGCGCAGATCGAGCTTAAGATCCTTGCTGGAGATCTCAAGGCGGGTGAGCGCCTTCCCAGCGTTCGTGCCCATGCGCGGCGACTGAAAGTCCACTCGAACACGGTCTCTGCTGCATACCGGCTGCTTGAAGACCGGGGCCTATTGGAAATGCGCCGCGGGTCCGGCGTTTTTGTCCACCTCCCGGGCCCCCGGAAAGTCCAGGACGCTCGAAGCCTCGACGAGATGATTCGTCTAGGACTATACATTGCACTCCAACGTCATTCGGGAGCCGAAGTGCGCGCCGCCGTCTTGCGATGGCTGGCTGGTACACCGCCGTCTCGCGTCGTCGTCGTTGATCCAGCGCCCGAAATGGGAGAGTTGCTTGCCCGTGAACTCTCAGGTGCCCTCAGGATTCGGGCGAGTGCGTGCTCTGTTGCTGAGCTGGAAGAACATCCGGAACTGCTCGGGGGCGCCCTGGGCGTCGCGCTGCCGTATCACCTTGAAAGGGTCCGGAAATTGGTACCTGGCGCACCCGTCGAGAGCGTTTCCTTGGAGGTCTCCGCTAAGGACCGCCAGGCGATTCTCGAGCTGCCTGCAGGAGCCATCATCTTGCTCGTATCGCATTCGCCCGACGTCTTGCACTTGGCCCCTGGCTTTGTCGCGAGTCTAA
Source organism: Vicinamibacteria bacterium (assembly GCA_035570235.1). Taxonomy (NCBI): domain Bacteria; kingdom Pseudomonadati; phylum Acidobacteriota; class Vicinamibacteria; species Vicinamibacteria bacterium. The sequence goes on from DATMML010000025.1 coordinate 44,856, forward strand.
GGGGTGACGAACTCTTGTTGGAGACACGGCTCGTGAGGGCGAGCCGCGAGTGGAAGCGACTGCTGGCGGCGGCGGACTTCGTGTTCGCCGACGTGATCGCCTTCTCCAAAGTAGAGCGAGTGCGCTCGCGGCGGCTGCGGGAAGTTCGCTTCTTGGCTGAATCGTCCGTGGACCACCTACGGTCATCCCTCAGCGTCGTGGTGCCGAGCCCACGCGGCAGTTCACGACGCTAGTCCCAGCCCTAGCCTCGGATATCGCGATGGGATGGCGATTAAGCCTTTGAGGCGTCGAAGGCGCAGTGAAGTGTGTGACTGCGCGGGACTTCGAGTGGAACCCCGCCTGGGGAGCGTTCGCAACTGACGTCTCCGTGCTGTCCTCGAGGATGATCACTCGGAGAATCCCGGTGCGGGTGGTTTCACCTGCCGGCGAGAGGTCAGGTTCGATCCGGCCGACGAGCCGGGCGCCATCAAAACGGCCACCAGCATGGCCACTCCGATAGTCGCATAGATCGCGCGATAGCGCGCTTGCAGCCGGCGCATGCCCTCGAAGCTGAGGCCGTCGGAAACGGCTTTCAGCGACCAATAGAGGTGCAGGGGACAGAGAAGGGCGAGGCTCGCGAGCCAGCCCGGGATGATGGCACTGGCGGCGAGCAAGGCCAGTTGAGCGTAGGAAAGGATGAAGAGGAGGAGGCCGGCAATGAAAGTCGGCGTCTTCCCGAAGCGTACGGCGTTGGTCTTGATCCCATTGCGAACGTCGCCGTCGAAATCTCGCACTTCCTGATTGAGGTGCCCGGCTGCGAACACCAAGCCGAAGAAGAGAGCGAGACGCACGCTAGGCCCGTTGATGACCCCGAAGACCGAGAAGCCGAGCAGGAAATGGAGAATGCCCCCACCGAGGTGGAGGATCGAGCCGAGGATAGGGACGCCCTTACCCGGCGACCGCGGTCGAGAGTAAACAAAGCTGAGGACGGCGATGGAGGTGGCGAGCACCAGCGGTGGCTCCCCGAGCAAGCTGAACAGTGCGAGGCTGAGAGCGAGCAAGGCGATCCACAACCACCGAATTGCACTGCGACTGATGCCTTTAGTCGCAAAGACACCTGCGACTCTGCTGGGATCGTTGAGGTCGGTGTCGGCCCCCGCCCAGTCGTTGAGCACAAAGATGTGCGC
>DATMML010000026.1 GCA_035570235.1 Vicinamibacteria bacterium
ATCCCACCCTCCATCCCAGCGATGGCACCGTCGAGAGCTTCCTTCGAGGGATAGAGCTCGTGCATGACCAGCAGCGTTTTGCCACCTTTTTCCACGAAGGTCACCGTGGTGACGGCACCGTCGTCACGTTCGTCATTTGTCCAGACGAGGCGCGAGTGCGGTGTCACTTCGATGTACCTACCGAAGAACGCCATGGGCTTTGAGGCCTCGTGGCCGAACTCGAAACGGTACCTGCCCCCGACACGAACATCCGCCTCGCAGGAAAGCAGGGACACGCCCGTCGACTTCGGTGCCCACCACCGCTTGAGCAGCTCGGGCTTGGTCCACGCCTCGAACACGATGCGCGCCGGGCCGTTGAAGGTTCGCGTAACGACCAGCTCACGCTCGGACGTCCGTTCCACCGTCGTGCGGTTCTTCATGGGGGTAGGCTCACTCTCTCTTCTTGCGTCCATCGACCCTCTCCTTCCGTTTCAGTTCCTCAACAACCTCGTCCAGCTCGTCGAAGCGTGCGTCCCAGAGCTGGCGGTATCTCTCGATCCATGCCGCCTCTTCCTCTAGTCGGCGCAGGCCGAGCTTGCAGGTCCGCACGCGCCCGACCTTCTCCGTGGTGACGAGCCCCGCCTGCTCCAAGACGCCGACGTGCTTCTTCATGCCCGTCAAGGTCATGTGGAACTTCTCGGCAAGGTCCGTGATCGAAGCGTCGGCGCGCCCGAGCTGCTCCAGAACGCCGCGTCGGGTGGCGTCCGAGAGCGCGGCGAACGAGGCACCGAAGCCAGTCCGGGCACACTGAACCATGTGGTTCAGTATATAACACACCGGATTAGCGGCATGCAAGGGGGGGCTGAGCGCGCGCTGCGTTGCCGGCCGCCTTGACTCCGAATCGACCTCATTTCCATGCAGATTGCAGATTCGATCGACTCGGCGATCCCTAGGCCCTAAGGCACGTGGAGCGTCGAGACCCCCGGCGACGTTTGGCGGACGCCGCGGGAAGCGTGACGGCACATTCAGGACGCCGACTCCGAATCCTGCCTTGGACCCGGGCCAGAAAGGCCGAGGACTTAGGAATATCGCCCGGGCGATAAGGAGTTCCTCCCGAAGATTCCGACCTCCCTGGCTTGCCAGAGAGGATGTAACTCACACATTCTAATGATATTGACTGGATTGCAGGGGCATGGCACCCCCCTTGCCTTTAGGGAGGGCAGGAGGGCACATGGGCGAGCAAGGTCAGGTCGGCGGCAAGCAGGCAGTGAGTCGCGGCAGCGTTCTCGTGGTGGACGATTCCCGATTGGTCCGAACCGTCGTGGGGCACCATCTAAAGGCCGCCGGATTCAGCGTCGATGAGGCCGACAACGGCCAGACCGCCATGCACATCCTCTCCAAGGGCAGCTACGACGTCATCATCACGGACCTGAAGATGCCCGAGCTGGATGGTTTCGGGGTGTTGGCGGCGGTGAAGCGCCTTGGCCTCTCCGTCGAGGTGATCATCCTGACCGGGGCCCATGCCCAGGACATGAGCAGCGCCGTGCGGGCCTTGCGGCTCGGCGCTCATGACTACCTCACCAAGCCTCCGGCCAGCGGCGACGAGGTGATACTCACGGTGGAGCGCGCGGTGGAGAAGAAGCGCCTGCGCGACGAGAACAAGAGGCTGCTGCACGAGCTCGAGTCCTTGAGCAGGACCGACGCCCTCACCGGCGTGCCCAACCGCCGCGCCTTCGACCAGGCCCTGATGCAGGAGACGGCGCGCGCCCGCCGCTACGGCAGCGCACTGGGCGTGGTCGTGCTCGACATCGACCACTTCAAGAAGGTCAACGACACCCACGGCCATCAGGGGGGGGACGAGGTCCTCCGCTCCTTCGCCCGAACGGTCGCCGGCGAGCTGCGGGAGGGGGACGTTCTCTTCCGCTACGGGGGCGAGGAGTTCGTCGCCCTCCTCCCCTACGCCGACCAGGCGGGAGCGGTGAAGGCCGCGGAGCGGCTCGTGAAGGCGGTGGGAGCATCGCCCATCCGCGTGGGATCGACCATGGTCAACGTCACCACCAGCGCCGGAGTTGCTGCTCTGGCCAGCTCCGACGCGGACGGACTGAGCCTGGTTGCCCGGGCCGACAACGCGCTCTACGAAGCCAAGCGGAACGGCCGGAATCAGGTGCAGGCCAGCGCCCCTCGTCTGACCCTCGTCGAGCGGGCGGCCAGCTAGAGACGGAAGGGGCCAGGGGCGGTCGGGACTTCACTACGGACAAGGAAAGGGCGGCTCGCCGCTAGACGGTTCTGAGTCCCCCCCGATTGCGCGCCCGCTCCCGCGGATCAGATCCTCCCACCGTCAGGGTGCCGACCGCATCAAGTGCGCCCGGAAGACCGCCCGACGCACGCGGGAGAGCAGTCTCCCTTTCTGCACCGGCTTGCTGATGTAGTCGTCGGCCCCCAGATCGAGGGCTTTGACCTCGGCGTCGAGGCTCTCCACCATGGTCAGGAACAGCACCGGGATTTGGCATGTCGAAAGGTCGTGTCGAAGCCTCTTCAGCAGCTCGAGGCCGTCCATCCCCGGCATCTTGAGGTCCGTGAGGATGAGGTCGGGTCGTTCCAGGTAGACGGTCGCTAGCGCGTCGACCCCGTTGGTGGCCGTGGTCACCGCGTAGCGCTCGCCCTCCAGGATCTCCCGCAGGACCTCGAGCAGCGCGGGGTCATCGTCCACGACGAGGACGCGAACCGGCTTCTCGGAGGCGGTGTCGGGGGAAAGCGAGGCCGGGATGGTCACGGCAGCCGTCTCCGCGGCGGGCTCGCTGTCATCGACCTCGTCGGGCGGGACCACCCTTCCTACCTCTTCCTCGGTGGTGAGACCGCGGGCCACCTTCCGGAGGCCGTCCTTGTACATACTCCGCATCCCGGTAGCCTGGGCGGCGCGCCGGACGACGTCGTCGGACCCGCGCGCGATCAACACGCTGCGCACGCGGGGCGTGACCCGCATCAGCTCGTAGACGCCCATGCGCCCCTTGAACCCGGTGAAGCGGCAGGCCTCGCAGCCTTTTGCCGTGGCCAAGCCGCTGGCGGCGACCACCTTGCACTCGCACAGCCGGCGCACCAGACGCTGGGCCTGGACGGCCAAGACCGACGAGGCGACCACGTAGGCCGGAATGCCCATCTCAACGAGGCGGGTGATGGCGCTGGGGGCATCGTTGGTGTGGAGGGTCGAGAGCACGAGGTGGCCGGTCTGGGCGGCCTGGAACGCCACATGGGCCGTCTCGAGGTCGCGGATTTCCCCGACCATCACGATGTCGGGGTCCTGGCGCAGGATCGACCGCAGGCCGGCGGCGAAAGTGAGCCCGGCCTTGTCCGAGACGGGCACCTGGTTGATCCCCGACAGGCGGTATTCAATGGGATCCTCCACGGTGACGATGTTCGTGGCCTCGTCCCGGAGGAAGTTGAGGGCCGCGTAGAGGGTCGAGGTCTTCCCGCTCCCTGTGGGGCCGGTCACGAGGATCATCCCTTGCGGGCGCTCGAGAGTCTCCTGGAAGGACGCGAGCACGTCGGGTTCGAAGCCGAGGTCGGGAAGGGCGACTTTCGCCCGATCCTGGACGAGGATCCTCATCACGCACTTCTCGCCTTCCGCGGTCGGGAGCGTCGAGACCCGGAGGTCGTAGTTCTTGCCGCTGATGCGCACGAACGTGCGCCCATCCTGGGGTTTTCGGTGCTCGGAGATGTCCATGTGGGACATGATCTTGATGCGCGAGATGACCTTGCTCTGGATCCGTTTGGGCATCGTCATCACTTGACGCAGCAATCCATCCACCCGATAGCGGAGGTTCACCCCTTTCTCCTGCGGCTCGATGTGGATGTCGGAGGCCCCCGCGCGGGTGGCGTCGGCGATGACGGCGTTCACGAGCTTGACGAGGGGTATCGTTTGGGCTGCCTGCTCGAGGTTCTCCTCACCCAACTCCGACTCCTCGTCGCTCACGACCGAGAGCTGGTCGGCGAGGTCTAGGCTGTCGAACTGGGCGAGGGAAGACTCTTCCGCCGCGTAGAACTTGACGATGGCCTCGGCGACCTCGGTCTCGGGAGCGACCACCGGCCTGATCTTGAGCCCGGTGTGGAAAGCCACGGCGTCCGCGGCGGTAACGTTCGTCGGGTCCGCCATGATGAGGTACAGCTCGCGGCCCTCGACGAACCAGGGGAGGCAAAGGTACTTCGTGGCCAGTTCTTTGGTCACGCGGTTCAGGACTTCGTTTGGGATGTCCACGGCCACGAGGTCGGCGGCGGGAATGTTGAGCTGCTCGGCGACCACTTCGCAGATCTGGGCTTCGGTGGCATAGCCGAGGTCCACGAGCAGCCGCCCGAGGCGGCCACCCTTCTCGGTCTTCTGCCGAGCCAGGACCTCGGCGAGCTGCTGCTGAGTGATCACGCCTTGATCGACGAGCATCTCGCCTACGAGCCGACGGCGGGACTTCGCGCGGGTGGCAGCGGTCTGGCTGTCGGGTGGTGCGGCTTCACTCATTCCCGGCCCTCGGGGCCGAAGCAGTGTCCCGCTTCCCTGGACTCGTTCGACCCGCTCGTGCTCCAAGTATACACGGACCGTGACCTGATGCCTTTTGAGCCTTTGCCAGGGGAGGTGGCTAGGATCCGGGGCAGGAAGGACCGGAATTCGCCAAGCCGGAGTGACATGCGTCACGACGCCGCGTATGCCGTCTGCGCTCGCGGCCGCGGTTTTCTGGGGAGAGCGGGGTCGCCCGCACGACTACGGCATTGACAGCGATTGTCGCCGGGCGCATGATGGAGATGTCTTTATCAGAGAGACGCTCTCCCCGCCCGATTGATCCCACAAGAGGATCTCAATCCTGCGAGCATCATAGTGATGAGGATAGAATCGGGCGCCAATGCTTGGAACTGTGCCGTCTCGCATACTCGTTATCGATGACGACCCTGCTGTGGGCGCGCTCTATCGCGCCGCCCTCGAGCTCGATGGCTTCTCGGTCACGGTGACCAGCAACGGACATGACGGTATCCAGCAGATCCTCGAGAGTCGCCCTCACCTTGTCATCCTCGACATCTTGATGCCCGTCATGGACGGCTGGGAGGTCCTCGGTCGTCTCCGGACCCTGGAGGCTCCACCGCCGGTCATCGTTGCCACTGCGGCCGAGGTCTCGTCGCGGGCCCTCGCCGCCGGCGCCACGGCTTGGTATTCCAAGGCCACCTCTCTGTCGCTCCTTCGCGAGGCATGTCGACGGCTTCTTGACGGGAATTAGCCCACCCCGGCTTCTGGGCTCACAGGTGTCGGGCATGGGCGAGGGCTTCATCAACGAGAAATCGCCGGCAACCGCCGCCTGGTGAGGCCCTGCCAATCTTGAGCGTGCAGCTCCGGCTGCTTCGCCCTCGAGCCGGCCTCCGCTCTATCGAGGGCCCCTAATCATCGCGTTCAGCGGATGGCGATCTGGGCCGGACCGAGGCCCGCTCGGATCCGGCGGATTCCTTCGCTTTGATGACCAGGCACGGCTCCTTGAGAACCGCGGCATCGGCTCTCCAGCCCGACCAGACGAGGGCGGCACCGAGCAGCGATAGGACTTCTTCGTCCTTCCTCGGCTCAACACTGCTCCTTGGCCTCGGCAGAGCCTCTACGAACGCCCGGGCCGCCAGCAGAGCATCGTCCGCGTGCGACCCTGGCTTTGCCGCCGGAGGCAGGAACGCTTCCCAGAGCAGGAACCCGGACGGAGCCCGCTCGAAGGCATCCCAGGAAAGGACGCAGGGAACTTCTGCGGACACGGCTGCGCGGATGTGTTTGAGGATCCACGCCACTTCCGTAAGCCCCGCGGCGAGGATCCCCGCTCCCGCCACCGCCGACCATGCCCGGGAGCCTTCTCCCGCCCTGGCCCGCGTGAGATCCCCGGCCGCGGCGGCAACGGGGACGAACAAGGGGCACCCGAACCCGAGCGCCGTCCTGCCGGCGCGGACCAGACAGCGAGATACGCTGCTGATCAGGTCGAGAATATCCTCCCCCTGTTCGACCTTCGAGGAGGGGCCGATGTGAGCCCATCCAAAGCGTCGTCTCTTGACGGAGCCAATGTCGGCGCAGAACACATCGAGGGTGGGTCGCGGAAGATTCATGCGTAGAGCGTTGTCGGCGGCTGACCCTAACGAAGACCCTCGGCTGGCGCGCGCCTCAATGTCCATGCGGCCAGGGGGCCCGCGGGAGTGCAGTCACATAGCTGCTGACGAGGGTGTGGATCTGCTGAAGGTCCGGGGACGCCAAACTCAAGAAACGCAGCCCGCAACCCGGCGGAAGATCCAGGACCCTGCGCTCCCACCGGGCATTGTGCCACCTCACGACGCTATCGACGGACAGCTGGGCCTGCCGCCCCGGAAGGGGAAAGGAAATGACGAAGTTCTCGCCGACGTCGGGAACAGGTTCGAGGGCTACGTAGACGCCGGCGGCGCTCAAGTCGCAGGTCTTGGCGACGTACCGTCCCTTGACTCCCAGGAGTTGGCACGGCTTCGCGAACGGGATCCGGGAAAGGCCGGAGGAGGGCTCACGGACCGGGAACGGCCGCTTTCCCGAAGTCTCGCCGCGGACGTCGAAGCGAGCGGCCGCGATCCTCCCTTCTAGAGGCGAGGCGGGGCGGCGCCGCTCTGGTCGTTGCCGTGCCCCCCAGTGCCCCTGGCGACGCTCCTTGCCGTCCCACAGCTTTCCAAATGCCCGTCCGTCGAGGCGGCGGAGGGTCGCCAGGAGAGTCTGGGGCAGGGCCCGTTTGGGCAAGAGCGCGTCGGCGCCCGTTTTCCCTGTCGAGCCCAAGTACGCATCCTCACCGTGGCCGGTGAGGAGCACCACCACCATCCTTGGCCACTCCGCCTTGATCGCGCGGGCGCCCTCGATTCCCTCCAGCGAGGGTCCGATCGACAGGAGCACTCCGTCGGGTCGGTGGATGGTGGCGAGGTGGGCTGCCTGACGGGGGTTGTCGCCAAGGGTGCACACCGCACCCGCACGCTCGAGGATCTCGGCCACGATGGCTCTCACGGTTGGATCGGGATCGACGACCAGGATAAAGGCCACGGGACTCCCCCCTCACATGAGCTCTCGGTGAGGCTCCGGCATGCCTAAACGCAATCCGTATACCGGGAGGCGTGGTTCGTGCAAACGATTCGTGCAGAGTGACTTGGAAAAAACCGAGTGCGGCGGGGTGGGCATCCAGGTTCCGCTTCTCGGCATTTCGATACCGTTCCCTCGGCACGGAGCTGACGGCCCCGCGACGATCCAAAGACGGAGGCCCCCGTCCGATGCGAGGCCGTCACGAGTGGCGGCTCAGGAAATCGTCTTGCGAAATGCCCGTGTGCTGAGGCCGACCAGGATCGTGCAAAGGCCGAGGAGCGCGGCCACGTTCGGCCAGAGGTCCGTGAAGCCCGCCCCCCTGATGATGATGCCCCGGGCAATCGCGATGAAGTGCGTGGCGGGAAGGATCCGGGAGACGTATTGCAGGAAGCGTGGCAGGGACGCGATCGGGAACACATAGCCGGAGAGCATGATGGAGGGGAGGAGGAAGGCTTGGGCACCCTGCATCGCCTCCATTTGCGTGTTGGCCCGAGAAGAGACCAGGAGGCCGGTGGCCAGGAGGGCGAAGAGGTACACGAGGGAGAGGCCCAACAGCAGGAAGACGTCGCCGTGGATCGGCACCCGGAAGACCCAGGTCATGAGGAGGAGGATCAGGATCAGCTGGACGAAACCCAGGGCCAGGTAGGGCAGCAGCTTCCCTACGACCACGGCCAGGGGGGAGACGGGCGTGACCATGAGCTGCTCCAGCGTCCCCCGTTCGCGCTCGCGGACGATGGAGAAGGCGGCGAGGACGGTCCCGGAGAAGGTGAGGAGGATGGCCACGAGCCCGGGAATGAGGAGGTTCGCGCTCCTCGAGTCCGGGTTGAAGAGGAGGAGGGCGGAGGGCGTGAGGGGGAGTCCCGTGAGGCCGAACTTCCGGGTGAGCTCGTCCAGGGATTGGCTCAAAGCGAGGCCGTTGGCGGCGGCCAGCGCCTGGCCGGAGACCGAGGAATCGGAGCCATCCACGAGGACGAGGAAGTCGGCTGGCCTTCCTTCCAGGCGCTTCCGGGCGTAGTCCGGCGGGACCTCGATCCCCACTTGCGCGTGGCCGGCCACGATCTCCTCGCGCAACGCTTGACGCGAGGACGATTCGCCCACCACGTCGAAATAGCTCGTGTTGACGAATTCGCGGATGAGCTCCCGACTCTGGGCGGTGCGGCTCTGGTCGAAGATGGCCGTCGGCACGTGCCGCACGTTCGTGTCGATGAGTCCGAAAAGGCCGAGCTGGAAGACGGGGATGATCAGGGCAAAGCGCATCGTCCCCCGGTCCCGCACCATCTGGATGGCCTCCTTGCGGAGCACGGCCCAGAACCCTCTCATTGCGCTTTCTCCACAGGCGCCCCGTTTTGGAGCGCGGCCTGGATCTTCGTGAGGCGGACAAAGACGTCTTCGAGGGCTGGCTCGATGGGATGGACGCGCACACTGGCATGGGCGCTGGCCTCGAGGTCCCGGGCGATCTGCGCGTCAGGTACGGAGGCGTCGAGCAGGATATGCAGGGCATTGCCGAAAATGGTCACGTCTTCGACGTAGGGCAGCGAGCGCGCGAGGCCCATGACCGCAGCCGCACCCCCCTCACACTCAGCCTTTACGCGCCTCATCCCCTTGGGTGTGACCTCGGGCAGGTTGACGAGCTCCGAGGGCTTCCCCGAGATGAGAAGGTGGGAGAGGTAGAGGTAGCCGACGGTTCCGCACCGTTCGGCCTCGTCCATGTAATGGGTCGTGACCACGAGGGTGACGTCTTTCGCCGCCAGTTCGAAGAGCAGGTTCCAGAGCTCGCGGCGGGCCACGGGGTCGATCCCCGCCGTGGGCTCGTCCAGGAAGAGAACCCGTGGTTCGTGCATCAGCCCCGCGGCCAGCGAGAGGCGCTGTTTCCAGCCGCCGGAGAGCTGCCCCGCCAAGCGGTGCCGGTACGGCTCCAGCTTGGTGAGCTCGATGGCCCATTCCCGGCGCTCCCGCAGGCGCGCTCCGCGGAGCCCGTAGACGGCGGCGAAAAAGTCGAGGTTTTCCAAGACCGACAGGTCCTCGTAGAGGGAGAACCGCTGGGGCACGTACCCGATCCGGCGCCGGATCTCCTCCCCCTCCTTCCGGACATCGAGCCCGTCGACACTGGCCTCCCCCTCCGTGGGATTGAGGAGGCCGCACAGGATCCGGATGAGCGTCGACTTGCCGGACCCGTTGGGACCAAGGAGGCCGTAGATCTCCCCCCGCCTCACCGCGAGGGAGACGCGGTCCAGGGCGCGGAAAGCGCCGAAATCGCGGGATACACCCTGCACCACGATTCCAAAATCGCCGTTTCGTTGGGGGCTCGTGGACACTCGCGCTTCCCCTACGGTTTGAGCGTCACGAGGGCGGACATGCCAGGCTTGAGTTCGGGGGTGGGGGTGATGGACACTTTCACGCCGAAGACAAGGTCTGTCCTCTGGTCCAGGGTCTGGATGTTCCTCGGTGTGTACTCCCCTTTCTCTCGAATCTCCACGATCTTCCCCGGGAACGCGCGGCGGGGGAACGTGTCCACGGCGAGGGACGCTTCCTGTCCCATTCGGACCAGACCCATCTGCGTCTCCGGGACGTACACCCGCACCCAGAGCTGGTTCATCTCGAGCAGATTGAGCACCGCCTGGTTGGCGGCCACGAGGTCACCCGGGCGGAGACTGAAGGATTGGACGACGCCGTCCGCGGGCGCCGTCACCACCATCTCCTTTCGCTGGCGTAGAAGGTAGGCGAGATGCGACTCCTGCTGGGCTAGACTGCCGCGCGCGGCATCGATGTCCTCCCTGCGGCTGCCGCGCTCGTTCTCCTCCACCAATTCCAGCTTCATCTTGGCCGTTGCGTCCGCACGGTCGTACTCCTCCTGTGAGACGACGCCCTTCTTGAGGAGAGCTTCCAGCCGTTTGCGCTCCGCTTCGGCGTTCTGCCAGTCGACACGGGCCCGAGCCTTTTCCTCCGCCCGGGGGCCGGCCAGCTGGAGGGCCAGACGAGCCCGGGCCTGGTCGATCTGGGCGCGCTGCTCCTGGATCTGAATGTCCAGCAGGTCGGGCTCTAGGGTCACGAGCTTCTGGCCGGCGACCACGGAGGCCCCTTCGTCCACGTGGACGGCCAGGATACGCCCCCCCACCAGGGAGCCCACCTGGACGTCGCGGGCCTCGATGGTTCCCGAAAGGATCAGGGGGCTCGGGCGCAGCAAGCGGGGGTAGGCCCACAGGATCGCCCCCGCGATGACGATGACCGCGACGATGGGGAGGAGGACCTTAGCTCTCATGCTCTCCTCTCGGGGGCGAGAAACAAGCCCGCGGGTGATCCGCCGCCGGGCGCCAAGGGCCCCGCCTGAGGCCTCATCACTTGGAACCGAGGGGCTTCTCGCCCCGCGGCCCCTCCTCGGCAATGGCAACATTGCGCTCTTGCAGAATCGTACCCGCGGCTCGGGCAAACTCCGTAAGAGCCTTGCGATAGTCGGAGAGGGCGGTGATCTCTTCGAGCCGGGCAGTGGACAGATCGTTCTGCCGCGTCAGGACGAGGAAGTTCGTTGACCGACCGACCTTGAACCGCTCGACCTCGGCCTGGAGCTGGATCTCGGCCGCCTCGCGACCCGCGCGTGTGGCCTCGATCCTTTGCGCCGTGGTCTCGAGCGTGGCCGCCCCGTTCCGGACCTCGATTTGCACACCCTGCCGGGTCTGGGCCAGGCCGATGGCGGCCTGGCGCTCCCCGACCTGCGCCATGGCCAGCCCCGCGCGGGCCGTGCGGTTGCCGATCGGGACGGTCAGGGACAGGCCGACCCGAGCGTCGGGGAAGAGGTTGTCGCCGATCGTGCCCCAGGAGCGGCCGAGGTCACCGCTCAGGGCCTCCGGAACCATCACCGGGAATATGGCGGCCAGAGCCCCCGTGTTGGGATTCTGCGTTCCGGCGAGACCATTCCGGGTGTAGGAGGCGGTCAGGTCAAGCCGCGGCTTCAGCCCGTTGCGAGCGGCGGCGATCTCGATAGCTTGCCGCGCCACCGACGCCTTGGCCTCCGCGACCTCGGGCCGCAGTTCGGCGGCCCGGGCCAGGGCCGAGGTCAGATCCACGGTGGCGGTCGTCGTCTCCACCGGATCCTTGGGGACGAAGCGCTCCTGCCAGAGCGGATCCGCCCCCTCGTCGAGAATGAGCTGCTTGAGGTCGTTCTCCGCGCGCAGCGCCTGCTCCAGGGCCGCAAAGAGATCGTTTTTGCGCCTTTCCCACTCCGCCCGGGGCTGGGCTTCGTCGGTCAAGGGGAGCTGTCCCACGGAGATCCGCTGCCGCGTCTCCTCGAGCTGCTCCGCGGCGAGGGCGATCGCCTGCTCCCGCACGCGAACGCGCTGTTGATCGGCGGCCAGATTCCAATAGGCCGTCTCCACGGCGGCTACGGTCTGCGCCACCGTTTGCTTGAGGCTGGCCAGGGAGCGGTCTCTCTCGGTGCGGCTGATGCGGATCGCCCGCCGCGTCGAATCGATCGCCCGGTCGCGAAGGAGGGGCTGGGTGAGGGACAGACCAAGGGAGGTCGTGTAATTGGGGGAGAGGAGGGTGAAGGTGCTGTCCGTGGTCCCCCGTCCGCCCGCGCCCTGGAGCATGAGGGTTCCCCCCGTGGGCAGCAGGCGCGAAAAGGAGGTCGTGAAGTCCAAGGTCTTCTGGTTGGGTGCAACCTGGCCCGGGGGAGCTCCGGAGAGCAGGGAGTTCGCCGGGTTGGTCTGGCTCACGAAGCTCCCCCCGAGGTTGAAGGTGAAGTCGTACGCCCCTTCTGCCTGTCGGATCCCCTCGGCGGCGCTCGAGAGCGACTCGCGCCCACTGGCTATGCTGTAGTTGCGGGCGAGGGCCAGCGCCCGCGCCTCTTCCAGGGACAGTGTGTGGTCACGCCGGTCTTTCCAGGTGCTCGCCGGGGGTCCCCCGCTCAGCAGGACTAGAACAAGCGTCAAGCTGGTCATGAACACCTGCCCATAGGAGAGGGCCCCCGTTCCGTCAAGGGAGCCAGACACCCCGCCGCCGGGTACCTCTGAAGACGGTCCAGGAGGTCGGATATTGTCATCTCTTCTTCTTCTTGGGGACTCGGATGGCACCGCGAGTCCAGATCCCAATGAGATTGTCCAGATACCGGTCGAAGGGAAGGGGAGGGTCGATGATCTTGGCAATGCGGTGGAGGAAAACGTAGGAGACGAGGGAACCCATGAAAGCGATAGCGGTGGCCTTGGGGTCGAGGACACATAAGCGGCCGGCCTTGGACGCCCTTCTCATGTAGTCCGCGATCATGGTGAAGCCCCGGCGCCGTATCTTGGACATATCGCCCGTGCTACGGCCCTCGGGGTGCGGCGGAGGAGCATGGAAGTAGCTGGCGACGTCCGCCCCGATTCGGCGTTCGAGGAAGGGCATCCCGCCCTCGGCCAACCGCCGCAAGACCTTTCTCGGGTCGGCATCGTCCGGGACGCCCTCCAGGAACGCGAAGAATAGGGATTCCTCCTCGGTCTCCTTGGCGGCCATGGCAGCGGCGAAGAGTGCTTCCTTTGTCGGAGAGTGGCGTAGCAGAGCCGCGGGGCTGAGGCCCACGCGGGTCGAGATGGCGGCCAGGGTGGTGCCCTCGTAGCCCCGCTCGGCAAAGGCCTCGCGCGCGGCGCTAAGAATCTCGCCACGGCTGACACGTGGTCGTCGTCCCATAAACTAAATATATGATTAGTAATTTAGTTGTCAAGCTCTTTTCGTCGACCCGTCAGCCTCCCCGGAAGGAGTGGCCAAGCGTCAGCCCCCGGGGCGAGGGCCAGCCGATGACACCACTCTCAGAAAGGCCACGGCCCGGGCCTGCGAGTGAGGCAATACGTGGGGCCATAGCGAGAACGCCACCGGCTAGGGTCAGTTCCCGCACAGGAGTCATCGTCTTGAAGCACCTGGGGGCGGCGCGCTCCAGGTCTCAAGCTCCGCTATGTACTCCGCAGGCAGACCCACCGACTGGGCCGCGGCGAGCACTCGCTCCAAGTATCCTTCGCGCGTTGTACCCGCTTTCTGCTCGGATGCCACGTACACCAGGGCCCGGGTGGGCGCAGCACGGAGGGACGCTCAGCGGTGACCAGTACCTTTCGGTAAGACCCCTCCGGCGGGCCGTCAGATCTGCGAGTAGTCGGTCGGGCGGAGCAACACGTTGGTGATGTTCGAGAGGATCTCGGGGTTCGTGAAGCCTGGCGTCGACCGGAGCTTCACCCACGCAGGATCCTCGCGGAAGATCGCCCAGTTCTTCTCCCGCGCCGCCGCGTCCGCAAAAGCCAGCATGTAGGTAAGGCTCGGGAGGGCGGGGCCGACCAGGTTGCGGGCGAAGAAGACAGGGGTCAGGCCGACCCGGCGGAAGATGTCGATCTCATGTTCTTTCTCGAACATCTCGATTTTCTTGAGGTTTGCGCTCTCGTTGTGGCTCTCGTACATCCTCAGCTCGAAGAGGCGCGATGGCCCCGCCAGTGCTCCGGTGGGGATCTCCACCGCGGGCACGCTGTCGAAAGCGACCATAAGGGATGCCTCCCGCCGGACGTAAGGAGGATCGCTGGCGGGCAAACTGCGGAAGGAGGCCGCCCCGCGCTGGTACTCCGGATCCGCGCCCAGTCGACCGGCCAGAGTCGCAACCGAATCGGGGCTCGCATGGGGAAGGAGGAGATAAACGGCCGGGCTGTCGGGACCGATGACGACGGAGAACGCGCCCACGGGTTTGACGCCGGCCCGGTTCAGGGCCGGAACGAGGGCGTTCTTCGCGTATTCGGCGAAGCGGGCCTCCATGGGCCCGAAGCGGAATCGATAGCGGCGCAGCTCCAGAAGCGGGGGGGCGGATTTTGCTCTTCCGGGGCCCTCCGCCCCTTCCCGAACCGCGGCCTGACTCATGGTGGGCGAGAGCGATGCTCCCAACGAAGCGGCGACAAAATCGCGACGGCTCATCATTCTGTCCTCCCGTGGCGTGGCCACTGCAAGCCTGGTAGGGGGCTCGAGCAGGTCAAACGGTCAGACTTGCCGTGGGCAAGATTGGCCCAGCATCGTAGCCGATCTCAAGCCCGGCGAGCGGATGCTCGAGGAAGGCGCCCACCGTCACCCCCTCGGGGCGGATCCTGTGGGTCCTGACGTCAAGCGACAACGTGGGGACAGAAGGAACCTGCCGGTGATAGTCTGATTGCGGTTACCGGTGCCGTAGACGTTCACACCCACGAGGAGAGAGTATGAAGCGACGAGACCTGGTCAAGGCAGCCGCCATGGCCGCAGCAGCGCCACTGGCTCCCCGAGCTTGGGAGGCGGCCGCGGTTGCCGCCGAGGGCCGGGCCGACCCCTGGCGCGGCTTCAAGGCTGGCGTCGCTTCCTACACCCTACGGAAGTTCCCTCTCGAGGCCGCCATTCGCACCATCCAGCGCGCGGGCCTGCAGTACGTCTCCATCAAGGACTTCCACCTGCCCCTCAACAGCACGGTGGAGGAGCGCCGGTCGGTCGCCGCCCGGTTCAAGGAGGCCGGCATCACGCCCCTGAGCTGCGGCAACATCACTTTGGAGAACGACGCGGCCAATGTACGGCGCGCATTCGAATACGCGCGGGATGTGGGGCTGCCGACCATCGTGTGCAGCCCCCACCCGGACTCAATGTCGATCCTCGACGCCATGGTGAAGGAGTTTGACATCCGTCTGGCCATTCACAACCATGGTCCCGAGGACAAGCGGTTCCCGTCGCCTTACGACGTGTGGAAGGCCGTGGAACGGTATGATCGGCGGATCGGCCTGTGCATCGACGTCGGCCACACCGCGCGAGCGAAGGTAGACCCTGCCGAGGCCATCCGCCGTTGCCGCGAGCGGCTCTACGATCTCCACATCAAGGACATCGATAGCACCGCCCCGGACGGCAAGACGGTGGAGGGCGGCCGTGGGGTGCTGGATCTCGGAGCCATCTTGCGCGCGCTGCTCCAAGTCGGCTATGCGCACCTGCTGAGTTTCGAGTACGAAAAGGACCAGGATGATCCGCTACCCGGCTTGGCCGAGACCGTGGGCTACACTAAGGGGCTCTTGGCAGGGTTGGCGTAGAGCTGGGCCAGCAGCCTCGTCGGGTGTTGACTAAGAGCGGGGAGGAACGTGCTGGCGCACCTCAGGACCGCTCGCGCCGGTTGGCCCACCGAACCATGGGCCCTCGAGGCCCAAGGTGGAGACCCCTCGGCGACCGCCACAGGATTCTGCACTGCCATAGAATTCTGCACTTAAGACTTGGGGAAACAGTCGAGGAGGAGTCATGAAGGCAGTCGTCCATCACGGCCCAGGCAAGTGCTCCCGCAAGCGAGATCCCGTATCGGCCCTTCGGGAGGCGGGGGGAGTCGTGTCGAACTCTTGGGAGGGAAGTGGGGAAGTCCTCCCCGCCTTGAGGGAAGCGAATCCTGACGCCACCTTGGCTCGGCGAGCGGCACGATTCCAGGCGGGAGCCGCTGGCTTGCTCCTCGCCCTTCTCGCCATTCTTCCTGCCCCTCTCACGGCGGCGACCGGTGGGGCGGGGGATGCTGAGGCTGAGGGTCCCGGTGGGGGCGAAACGCGCCAGGTCGCCATCGGGCCCAAATACAAGGCGAGCGGCTTCCACTGCTGGCTCTGGGGGACGGACTACCGCCCGCTCTGGACGACTCCGATCAGGGCGGAGGTCTTGAATCTGCAGACGTTTGCGGGCGGTCTCAAGCCGCTCTTCCGCGTCGGCGGACGGGAGACGAAGGGCCTGGCCATGAAGGGTGCGGATGGGCGGGACTACACATTCCGCGGGATCGACAAAGACCCCACAAGCATCCTTCCCGAGGACCTACAGGACACCTGGGCCAAGAGCCTCATTCAGGATCAGATCGCCGCCAACCACCCCGCGTCCTTCTTCGTCGTGGATGAGCTCATGAAGGCGTCCGGGATCCTACGCACGGAACAAATGCTCATGGTCATGCCCGACGACCCGGCACTGGGGGAGTTCCGGAAGGACTTTGCGGGTCTGGTGGGCCAGGTCTACGAGTATCCGGGCGCCAAGTCCGACAAGAACCCGGGTTTCCAGGGCGCGACG
>DATMML010000027.1 GCA_035570235.1 Vicinamibacteria bacterium
CGTCGCGCCCTGGAAACCCGGGTTCTTGTCGGACTTGGCGCCCGGATACTCGTAGACCTGGCCCACCAGACCCGCAAAGTCCTTCCGGAACTCCCCCAGTGCCGGGTCGTCGGGCATGACCATGAGCATTTGTTCCGTGCGCAGGATCCCGGACGCCTTCATGAGTTCGTCCACCACGAAAAAGGATGCCGGATGGTTGGCCGCGATCTGGTCCTGGACGATGCTCTTGGCCCAGGTGTCCTGTAGGTCCTCGGGAAGGATGCTTGTGGGGTCTTTGTCGATCCCGCGGAATGTGTAGTCCCGCCCATCCGCCCCCTTCATGGCCAGGCCCTTCGTCTCCACTCCTCCGACCCGGAAAAGGGGCTTGAGGCCCCCTGCAAAGGTCTGCAAATTCAAGACCTCTACCCGGATCGGCGTCGTCCATAGCGGCCGGTAATCCGTGCCCCAGAGCCAGCAGTGGAAGCCGCCCGCCTTGTACTTGGGGGCGATCGCGACCTGGCGCGCCTCCCGCCCAGGGGGAGCTTTAGCGTCCTCGGCCGCGCCCGTTGCCGCCGTGAGAGGGGCGGGGAGAGCGCCCAGAAGAGCGAGAAGACCGCGAACGGCGCCCACTCCCAGTGAGCCTAGCTGCCTAGGGCGAGGACCGTCAGATTTCGCTTGCCCCAAAGCGAGGGGGTCCCCATTTCTTGTCTGTGAGTTCGGCACGATTCTCCAGGCTCCTCTGCATCGCCTCAATTGCTGGGCGGCGGCGGCGGCTTTTCCGTTCCGGTGTACGAGAAGTCGACCTTCACCGACCCGCTGGCCGTCACGTCAACAGGCTGGGTCAGAGCGCCGAAGCGCTCGTGCCAGGCTTCGAGCGTGTAGTGCCCGGGCGGGACGCCCGCGAGATGGAAGGCGCCGTCGTCTCCCGTCACCGCGAAGTACGGATGGCTGACCACGCCGACCGCGCCCGCCATCCAGGGGTGGACGTCGCACCTTAGGTACAGCACTCCCTCGCTCTTGAGCGTGTAGTCGTACTTCAAGCCCGCGCGTGGCTGGCCCACGTTGAATGTGTCGCCGCCGTGGCTGTGAATGTTGTGGAGCGTGTTGTCGCTGTTGACGATCTCTAGCTTCTGGCCGACCCGGGCAGCCGAGACTCTCGGTTGATAGACGCAGTTCTTCTGCTCGACCACAACGGGCTCGCTAGGGGGGGGTGGCGCCCCCGCGAGCGACCCGGTCAAGTGAACGAAGACGTTTTTCAGCGTCCCGTTGGGATTGACGAGGACCGAGTCCTGAGTCACCCGCTTGCCGGCGTTGGCTTGGAGGCAGTTCGGGTCGGCGCCCATGCGGATGAGCGCGTTGGGAGGAGCCGTGCCGGTGAACTTGACCGTCCCCTCAATGCCGCCTCCGGGGCCGGCCGCCGACGCCGGCCGGTATTGCTGGATGAGAAACCCCACCGCACCGACGACCGTCGTGATGATGAGGGCTCGGGCCGCCTCTCGGGACATAGGGTCCTCCTCTACTGGTCTGGGCCGAGATCACCGCGGCTCCTTGCTCGAACGTATTGATAAATCGAAGCAATCTGCCGCTCGCTGAGCGTCCCGCGCAGGGGGGGCATGCCGTTCTTCGCCCGCCCGTTGAGCACGATGTATTCGAACCCGGCGTACTGGAAGCGGCGCACGGAACGGAGCAGGTCCACGGGCGCAAGCGCACCCGTCTGGGCCAAGGCGTGCGGACCGTGGCAGCGCGCGCACTGGTTCGCATAGAGTGCCGCCCCTTGCCGGGCCTCCTCAGGGTCACGAACCGGTGGCGGCCGTCCTATGAGCCTTCGGATGTCGGCCGGAACGAACAGTTCCGCGGGGACGACGCCGTTCGCCTCGATCAGGCCGGCAAGA
This sequence comes from Vicinamibacteria bacterium, assembly GCA_035570235.1. NCBI lineage: Bacteria > Pseudomonadati > Acidobacteriota > Vicinamibacteria > Vicinamibacteria bacterium. The sequence goes on from DATMML010000027.1 coordinate 1,872, forward strand.
TTGATCGCGCAGGGGTCGGGCGCGCCCGGGGAAGGGGCTGAGAACGGGGCCGGTGGCGGCTCCGGGCCGCCGACGTTCAGCATCCGGAGCGTTCCCGCCGGGTCGAAGCGATCGATGCCGAGGGCGGCCAGCGGCGCCCAGAGGACGGCGGCATTCGCCCGGCCGGCGAGAAGGTCGGCGATGGGCTTCGTCAGGTTCTCTCCGTCGAGCGGGTAGGACCGCGATTTCAGGCCCTTCGCCTGGACAATTGCGGCGCCCGCGGGTCCGGCCTGAACTACGATCTCGACGGTCTTGAGAGCGGGCGCGTCGAGCGACGTGACATCCGCGCCCACGCCCGCCGATAGGACCAGAACGTAGGTGGAGCCATAGCGGGGTACGGCGGAAAGGGTCGCGGCGATTTGGCCGACGGATCCGGTAACGCCCTGGCACGCCTCGCCCGCGGGGGCGTCCTGGACGCTGGCCTTAAGCGTCGGGTGCGGCGCCATCACGACCGCGAGGAGCAGAAGCGCCACGCCCACGTGCCGCTGGCGGTCGAGGGCCACGATCACATCCCCACTCGGAGCCGCACGTAGGCGACGCTCGTGTGGTAGGGCCATGGCAGCATGCCCCCCATCAGAAGGCCCGAGGTCGCGACGGGGAGACCCAAGAACGAGGGGCTGGCCGGCGTGTAGGTGAAACCGGAGTAGTTGTAGTCGTCGATACGATACTTCTCGAAGATGTAGCCCGCCGCCAACGAGGCACGCTTGTCGATCGTCCACTCCAGGTCGGCGCTTAGGTTGTGGAAGTCGACGTTGTCGACGTTGTCGAAGGACACGGGCACAAAGGGGTTCACGTCGTTGGCCGGCGTGCCCAGCGGACTCGAAAGCCCGATCCGGCCTCGAGTGCGCGAGAAGGTGTAGCTGACGTTGAGGCGGAGGGCCTTCGGTATGAGCTGCGCTTCTGCGCCGAGCCCGACCGTGTGGTAGCGATCGAGCGGCTCGGCGGCCCAGTTGCTGTTGGAGGCGAGTCCCGTCTCCGACAGGTACGGGTCGCTGATGCCGCCCGGGGTCCATTGCCGGCCGGCCATCTCATAACGGAACTTCTCGAACGTGTAGGCGGCGTACACGGACAGGCGGTCGGTCAGCACGTAGCTGACGTCGACACCGTATTCGTCGCGTCGGGCGAGACTCAGACCGGCAAAGGAGGAGGGGTAGTCGTCCTTCCCGTACAGGACCGAGGAAGAGAGCGTGAGGCGGTCGCTAGGAGTCACCGTCACGACCGCCTGACCCTGGTTCGTCCTCCGCTCCGCCTCGTCGAACTTGCGGAGGTAGGGCAGTACCCCGGCCCCGGGGATCGTCTCTCCGTGGGCGACGTACGACTGGCTGCCAAGGTAGGGGGCAGTGTCCCGGCGGATGTACTCGTACGACCCTCGCAGCTCGAGCCAGGCCAATGGTTTCAGATCGAGGGATGTCTTCAGGTGGTGGTCATTCATCCAGGCCACCTCGCGGAAGCTGCGGTTGATGCGCTCGAAGGTATAAGAGCCTCCTAGGCGCACCTTCTGGTTGAGGTCCCACGCCGCGCTCAGGCTAGCGGTGTGCTTGTCGTATGCGATCGGCAGCGGGCCGAAAAAGGCGGAGGGGTTGCCCGGGACACGCCACTCGGCGTCCTCCCGGACGAGGCCCGGGATCCGGAAGGGTGCGCTCTGGTTGTCGAGGTTGTAGAAACGGTACTGCGCGGTCAGGCTCAGATCCTGGAGCGGCTTCGAGCTCACGCGCACCTGCAGGTTCTCGGTATTGATCGCCGCGTTGGCGGTCCGGGCGGGCAGGTTGGCGGGATCGGCCGCGTTGAAGGGTGCCGTGCCGCCTTCGGTGCCGGGGTTGGAGAAGGCACCCGCCACAATCGCGCTGTTCGTGGTGAATGGGAGCAGAGGCTCGTCCTGCCGCAGAAAGCTGGCCGAGAAGAGGGCCGAGATCGACGTCCCGTAGGGGAGCCGGCTCACGACCAGGGTGCCGTCGATGGAGTGGCTCGAGTTGCTGGGATAGAGGGCGGACCGGCCGGTGGCCGGCCCCGCCTGGTAGCTGGAGATGAAGGCCGGCAATCCCAGGAGCGGGTCCGTGCTATCCGTGAGGCGGAAGGGATTGTCGAACGTGAGGGAGGGATTGTGCTCGTCGAATCGCGAGAAGCGGTAGGCGATCGTGGCCTGGATCCGGCTTTCCGGCCGCGCATACTCGGCGCTCACCCGGGCGTCGGTCGTGTCGTAATTTACCGGCCAGGGGACCTCCACGAAGTTGGCGAAGCCGAACGACTCGGAGAACGGGCGCACGCCATTGCGCGCCTCGTTGCTACCTTGTGCGCGGATGGTTATGGGATAGGTGGACAGCAGTGTGACTTCGCCGCCCACCTTCTTTCGCTGCAGTCCGAGGTCAACGTCGTGGCCGGAACCGGCCACGTAGTCCGCCAGCTTCTTGAGGGCATCCGCCTCTGACGAAGAGCCCTGGAGGTCAGCCCGGATGCGGTCGCTGATCCTGAGAGAAGCCGTCCCCACTCCGCTAAACAGCGACCGTGCGCCGAAAGCGTAGTTGTGGGGCGTCTCGTCGTAGAGGAGCTTCAAGGCGAGGGCCCCCGCGCGCCCCCCTTCGAGGATCAGATCCTGGTCTGCGAGTCCAAGGTGGCGCCCGACCACGTCCAGGTAGGCGTCCTCCTTTCGGGCGTGTGCCTCGAGCCCTGCGTTGACGCCCTCCCGTAAGTCGCGGAATTCCTCGAACTTGGAAGAAACCGCGTTGCCCTCAACGCCGAAGAGGGACGTCGACCGGTTCCAGATGCCGAGGGTTGTGAGGGACGCCTTGATTGAAATGTCCGGTCCAGAACGGACGTCACCCGTGAAGTCCGGGGTCTCGGGCGAGTAGAGTGGGAACAGCGCGGGCGGATGGAGTCCCGCGTTGGGCTGGAGCCGTGCGTCGATCCGCCGATTCGAATAGAGGCGCCAAGCCTGCGGCGGGGCGGGGGAGGGTGTCGGGGACGGAGACGGCCCGGGGTCCGGTGCGGACGCTTGGGGCCCCGCGGCGGCAGTGATGGCGGCGGCAAGCCCGAGTGCGCCCGTGAGCAAGACCAAGTTTCTCATCGGTGGAACCATTTGCCGGAGGGGTGATTGCTGCCGTGGACCATCACGTGGCAATTCGTGCAGCTGCGGTAGAGGAGCTGGCTGGCGGAGCCGTAGACGGTGCGCCCGCTGGCGCGGTCCTGGGGGCTGAGCGCATACAGCCCCCCCGCATGCTGCGCGTTCGAGTGGCACCGCTGACAGAGCTGCGGCTTGCGGACGAGGAGCATCGGTTCGTGTGACGTGCCGTGCGGGTCGTGACAGTTGAGGCAGCTCTCCCGCACCGGCGGGTGCTCCCACAGGAAGGGGCCGCGCTTCTCGGCGTGGCATTCCAGGCACTTCTCGTTCACGGAATTCGCTGCGATCAGCTTGTCGGTCTGTGTCCCGTGGGGGTTGTGGCAGCTCGTGCAGACCATCTTCTCCTCGCGGATGGGATGGTGGGAAGGCTTCATCAGAGCCGAACGGATCTGCTGGTGGCACTGAGTGCAGAGCTGGGGCTGGGAGGGCTGAGCCAGGAGCTTGGCGTTGCCTCCATGGATCTGGTGGCAGGTCGTGCACGCCATCTTTCGGTCCGCGTGCGTGCTGCCGGCCCAGAGGGCCACGGGGCCGCGGGTGTGGCATTCCAGGCAGACGGCGTTCTTGGCCTGGGGGGGCATGGCTGCGCCAAAGTTACGCATGGCCCCGATGCCGCGCCCGCCTCCACCCGCAACGTGTGCGCTGCCGGGGCCGTGGCACGTCTCGCACTCGAAACGGGCGGCCGGAGTCCGAGGGTCCCCTTTGAAGCTGTGGGGGCTGTTCTGGTAGCTCTCGAACTTGTTGAAATGGCACTGAGCACAGACGGTCGAGCCCACATACGTTCGCGCCTCTTGGGGCGCGTCGGGGCTAGGAGCCACACTGGCTGGTGTGAGCGTCGGCACCGCTCCCTCCGGTGCCTGGGCCCCGACCCAGGCCGCGGAGAGGGCTGCAATGAGCCCGCCGAACAGAAGCGCGCGAACTCTCATGGCGCTGACCCTGTCCTCCGGGTGGCAAGACGCTTGCCAGCCGGATGTTATTGATTTTGAATCAGATCGTCCGCGTCACCAGCGCCCGTATATCGGCAATTGCTGAAGCGCAGTGCTGAGGGGTCGGCGTGGGCCGGTAGTCGCCGGCGACTCGTTCGCGCAACGCTTGGGCCACGTCGGGAGTCCACAGGGATCAAGGGATAGTTGAGGCCAAACGCGTCCGGAGTGCCGGTCCTCACTGCCCTCGCTCCCGCTCGCCGCTTATCCAGTTCCGGATGTAGGGAGCGCAGTTCAGCAGCTCGATGCCCTCTTCTTCGCAGGCGATGAGGAAGCGAACGATGCCGACGTCCACTAGCGTCACCTCGTTCAAGTCGAGCACGACCCGTGGGCGGTGCCCCCGGACGTGGGCCTGGAGTACGTCCAAGTACTCCGACTCAATGCGACCGATGAGCCGGAGAGTGGTGGTCTGGCCGTCGAACGACGTTTCCATCCTAAACGTCACTGCGGGCACCCCCGCAATACGGGGGCGAGGCAAGCAAGGGCCGCGCCATGGCCAACTTCTTACTGCGATGGGGTTTTGGCTCTGCGATGATGCTGATGGATCGGCAATTGCCGATCGGTGGGCGGGCCCAGGGGCCGGGCAAGACCTAGCGCGCTCGGAACGAGAGCTTGTCGATGTGCAGGGCCTTCATCTTCGACTCGAGCGTCTGGCGAGGAATGCCGAGCTTCGCCGCCGCTCCTGAGGGGCCGAAGATCCGCCCTTGAGACGCCGCGAGCGCTGCCTCGATCAACTCTTTCTCGCCCTCGGCGAGCGTTTTCACAGGACGTGGCATCGGCTTGGAAGGCGGCTGTGTTTCCCCTTTGAGCCACGATTTGTCGATGGAGAACGTCTCGCTATCGCACAACACCACGGCCCGCTCAATCACGTTCTGCAGCTCGCGCACGTTCCCTGGCCAGTCGTAGGCCTGAAACAGCGCCAAGGTCTGCTTCTTGATATTACGGATGCTCTTCCCAGCCTTCGTGGCGTAACGCTCGACCAGATATTCGACGAGGACAGGAATGTCGTCCACTCGATCGCGTAACGGGGGAATCCGGATGGGAAAGACGTTCAGGCGGTAATAGAGGTCCTCGCGGAACGCGCCGCGCTCCACGGCGGTCTCGAGGTCGCGGTTCGTGGCGGCGAGCACACGCACATCCACGGCAATCGGATGACTGCTGCCCACGCGCTCGACCTCTCGCTCCTGGAGCACGCCCAGAAGCGCGACTTGAGTCTCGGCGGGCAGTTCGCCTACTTCATCCAGGAAGATCGTTCCGCCGTCGGCGGCCTCGAATCGGCCGATTCGCTTTTGCAGTGCTCCCGTGAATGCCCCCTTTTCGTGCCCGAACAGCTCGGAGGCGATGAGCGAGGATGGGATGGCCGCGCAGCTCACGCGGATAAACGCCCGGGTTGAGCGCCTGGACCGCTTGTGAATCGCGCGGGCGACTAGTTCCTTGCCCGTGCCGGTCTCGCCCAGGATCAGCACCGTGGAATCGGTTGGGGCAACCTTCTCCACTTGCTCCAAGATGCAGTGCAGGGCCGGCGAAGAGCCAACGATCTCCTCAAACATCGAGGCGCGGTCGATGTCTTCACGCAACGCGAGGCGTTCATTGCGGATCCGCTCATCGCCCCTGGCATCGGTGATGTGTCTGGGCTCCCGTTGGTCCTTCCGCTGCCAATCTTCCGCTTGCTGGAGGTCCTCGATATCGGTATTTGTTCCCCACCAGCGGACGACGGCGCCTTGCCCATCGAGCACCGGCTCGGCCCGGACGGTGAACCGACGATATTTGCCGTCGTAGCGCCGCAGCCGACACTCGAACTCAACCGGCTTGGCCGCAGGAAGCATCTCCCGCCACTTCGCCTCCAGGCTCGGAGCATCGCCTGGGTGAACGATCACGACCTGGGTAAGGTCGGTCCCCCTCCCTCCTCGCGTCGGCTCGCCCTTCCCACTGGAGCCATAGGCTTCCTCCGGCGAGAGACCCGTATACTCATGCCAGCGCTGATTTAGATAGTCGATGCCGCCATCCCGGCGAAGGCTCCACGCTTGGGTGGGGACCCTGTCGAGCATCGTTCGCAGAGAATGGTCCGAGTTCTTGGTTTCAACGAATGCTTTCTTCATAAGAGCGGTTGTCCCGCGAGCCGGAACAAGTAGAGCAGCATTGCCGACGCACTCTAGAAGCCAAGTTGTCAGCGCCAAACGGGTGGTTAACCCGCCCCCCTGCGCGACGCCAAGGCCCCCCTACTACGCGAACGCTACGAGCCGAGGAGACCCGGCAACTGCGAACGCCGCCCCCACGCAATCAGGGCTGTCAAGGCGAGGAGCACGAGGGGTGCGGTTGGCGCCGTGTGGAGTACCGTGAGGTGTACGACGACGGCTCCAGCCATGACGCACGCTAGCAACACGGCTCCGAACGCGGTCTTGCCTGGGAGGATGAGCAGGAGCGCGCCAAGCACTTCCAGCGATCCGGTGGCGTAGCGGAACCACTGACCGATGCCGACTGCCTCAAAGAGTGTGACCATATCTTGACCTCCCAGAAGCTTTCCTGACCCAGCCGCAACGAACGCCAGCGCCGCTAGCACCTGCAGTGTCCAAAGCACAATGTTCAGGGCCTTACCAGGCCTGGCAAGGTCGTTATTCGCTGTGCGCATGGTTGTCATGATTCCTGTCTCCTCCAGCAAATTGACGCTCGGCCGTGATGCCGAGCTTCTTGAGCAATTCGATCAGCGTGTCGCGCTCGACCTTCGACAGGCCAAGGGCGGCACGTTCCATGGCGTCCTTGTGCTTGGCGAACACTTCCGTGATGCGAGCCTTTCCGTCGGGTGTGAGATGGACTACCCGTGCGCGCCGGTCGCTAGCGTGCGCCGCGCGCGCGACGAGGCCGCGCTGCTCGAGCCGATCGATCGCTGTTGTAATCGAACCGCTCGTGAGATGGACGCGTCGCCCGATCTCGCTGACCGACTGCGGTCCCTTGTGGAGCAGCACTTCAAGGACCCCGAAATCAGAAATGCACATGTCGAGGGAAACGATGCTTCGCTCCGCGTGCCGGACCATGGATCGATGTGCCTTCATGAGCACTAGCCAGACGTGAACACCCGAGCCGTCGCGTGACCGCTCTCTCACCTCCGGCGCATTCGGCCGGCGCACAACCCGACCTCCCGCCAAGCGGTCCCTGCCACGCGGCTTCCGTAATCGAGCCATGCGTCCTCCGGTCGCTCTGCCGACGGGGCGCGGCGACCGTCTTGAGGTTGGCATGCACGTCGCCCGAACTAAGTATCTTCATATCAAGTAGCTTGATGTCAAGGAAATGTTTTGAAGGCGGGAGCGTATCGGCCTCCCCCTTGTTTTGCCGGTTCTTCCACACTCTCGGTGCTGGTCGAGCTCGTGTGCCTGGACGCAAGTGATGCAGAATCATGGTGTTGCAGAGCAGAGGCCTCTGCGGAGCCCCTGCCGCCTACTCTCTACCCTTCAATGTGAGCTAACTCCATCACCCAGCGGATACCGGTGCAGGTCCGTCGGCGGCGCGCCGATTCACTGCGCGAGCGCTGCGACTGGTGTCGCGACCATCGCGGCAATCAACACGAGCCGGCCGAGCTTCGAGGACTGGAGTGTGCCATCCAAGAACGCAGCATGAATCCTAATGGCGTACATATTAAGCAACGGCCGGTCCACCGTAACATGTTGAATCTAAAGAGATCTCAACGTCTCCATTCTGCCAAGATCTGGACATTGGTGGAATACTGGACCATTTAGGGAGGGACGATCGGATGCCTAAATCGCTGGAGGCTCAGTTGCGAGCCACGCTGAACATGATTCCGGCGTACACGTGGTACGCGGCTCGGTCGGGCGGGCTAACCTTCGTCAACGAGCGAGCTGCGGATTACGGAGGGCTCCCGAGCGATCATCCACTTCGGTATGGAACGGACTCCTCCGCAGCATGGGACTCGCATATGCCCTTTCTCCATCCGGAGGATCAAGAGGAGACCCGGCGGGTCTGGTCAGAGTGTCTGAGGACCGGCCGCCCTGGCGAGATGAGTTTTCGGGTTCGTAATGCTGAAGGCAACTACCGCTGGTTCCTCAGTCGCGCGGAGCCCCTTCGATCGACCGACGGAACGATCCTCTACTGGATCGGGATTAACCTCGACATCGACGAACGTAAGCAAGTCGAAGTCGAACTCCGCCGGAGCAAAGAGTACTTAGCCGATGCGCAGAGACTCAGTGGCACCGGTAGTGTCGGAATGGACGTTAGTACGAAGCGGATATTCTGGTCCGAGGAGGCGGCCCGGATTTACGGGTACCCTCCCGGGACGGAACCGACACCCGATTTGATACTGCAGCGATCTCATCCTGACGACGTGGGCCGTCTCAAAGAGGTTCTTGAACGTGCAGCGCAGGGCGGAAATGACTTTGATTGGGAGCATCGCTTACTGATGCCGGATGGTTCGATAAAGCATCTTCATGATCTTGGACATTGCTTTAGGGACGAGGCAGGCAACGAAGAAATTATCGGCGCGATAACGGATATCACGGAACGTAAAGTGGCGGAAGAAGCTATCCGGCGAAGCGAAGCCTATCTCGCCGAAGCCCAACGACTGAGTCAGACAGGCAGCTTCGGGTGGAAACCGGATACCGGAGAGATCGTTTGGTCAGACGAGACCTATCGCATTTTCGAATACGACCGCGCCGAGAAACCAGACCTCGACATCGTGCTCGAGCGCATACATCCCCAAGATGAGGCGCTTGCACAACAGATCGTCGAGAGCGTATCCACGAGGGGCTCAGACCTCGAACACGAGTGTCGTCTCTTGATGCCGGGCGGGGCGATCAAACACCTCCACGTACGAGCCCACGCTCTTCACGACTCATCCGGCAACATCGAGTTTGTTGGGGCGGTGACCGACATCACCGCGCGCAAGCGCGCCGAAGAACGGCTTCGCCAGAGTGAGGAGAGGTTTCGCTTGGTTCTTAACAGCATCGACGCTCAGGTAATTGCCACGACAGTGGAAGGCGAACTTGAGTTCGTCAACCAACAAGTTCTGGACTACTTCGGAAAGACCCTTGAACAATTGAAGGGCTGGCGAACTGGCGATGTCCTTCATCCAGATGACCTCGCGAGCGCAATCGCAATCTCGAGGGCCTCGATCGAACAGGGGGTTTCGTACGACGTTGACCATCGTTTTCGCCGCTCCGACGGTGTCCACCGTTGGTTTCACGTCTGTGGGCGACCGCAGCGTGATGAGCACGGCTCTATTGTTCGGTGGTATGCCTTGCATACGGACATAGATGAGCGCAAGAAGGCCGAACAGAGACTTGAAGAGCAGGAAATGGAGCTTCGGCAAATCCTGGATCTAGCGCCCCAGCTTGTCGGGGTCTTGGGACCCCAGGCCGAGCGCCTGTATGCGAACCGAGTCACGCTCTCGTATTTCGGCGTCACTCTCGACCAGTGGCGTCAGACAGACCGTAGATCTGAGGTTCATCCTGACGACGTCGACAGGATCAAGGCACATATCGATCGCTCGTTAACGACCGGCGCCGCTGGCGAGTTGGAGTTGCGCCTGAGGGCCGGGGACGGAACCTATCGTTGGTTCCTGGTTCGCTCCAACCCGCTTTGCGACGACCGGGGACAGCTCGTGCGATGGTACATCGCATATACCGATATCGAGGATCGCAAGAGGGCCGAGGAGAGACTGCTGCAAGAAAACGTTGCGCTTCGAGAGGAAATCGACAAGACCTCGATGTTCGAAGAGATTGTCGGCACCTCGCCCGCGCTCACCGCGGTCTTGTCGCGGGTGTCCAAGGTCGCCAGCAGCGATTCGACGGTTCTAATTAGCGGCGACACCGGTACCGGCAAAGAACTTGTCGCGCGAGCGATTCACCGGAGGTCTCGGCGGGGTTCACGGGCGTTCGTGGCTGTGAACTGCGCGGCGATTCCGCGCGACTTGATCGCCTCGGAGCTCTTCGGTCATGAGAAGGGGGCGTTCACCGGAGCCATCCAACGGCGGCTTGGTCGGTTCGAACTGGCAAACGGCGGAACGATCTTTCTGGACGAGGTCGGCGAACTGTCATCCGACACACAAGTGGCGTTGCTGCGAGTGCTCCAGGAGCATGAATTCGAGCGCTTGGGAGGACGAGAACGGATCCAGGTCGATGCTCGCGTCATCGCCGCCACGAATCGTGATTTGACAGCCGCGGTGGCGGACGGCACGTTCCGGCAGGATCTCTTTTATCGACTCAACGTGTTTCCCCTTGAGATGCCTCCGTTACGGGAACGGCAGGAAGACATTCCCGTGCTGGTGGAGTACTTCATCAGTCGCTACGCCCGCAAAGCGGGTAAGACATTCAGGCGGGTCAGCAAGCGGACACTCGACCGCCTGCAGTCTTATCGATGGCCCGGGAACGTGCGTGAGCTGCAAAACGTCATCGAGCGGTCGGTCATCGTCTCTGACACGGACGAATTCACCGTCGACGAGAGCTGGCTGTCCGAGGCGCCCCCGGTGGATAGCCGGCTTGGCTTGTCCGGCGCATTGGCCGCGCACGAGAAGGCGATCGTCGAAGATGCCCTGCGCGCGAGCGGCGGACGCGTGTTCGGGCCATTGGGGGCGGCGGCCCGACTTGGGATCCCGCGTTCGACGCTCGAATGGAAGATTCGGGCGCTGAAAATCAACAAGAGTCGCTTTCGGGTGCGGGCTCCGAAGCGTTCCTAACTTGCCTATCCTGCCGAGAGGCGCGGAGTCCTCGCACTCGCTTCGTCTAGGGCTCGATCTCCCAGGGGCGCTCCCACGACGCCAAGGTACGCTGTCGTGTCAGCAGCGGATATTGCAGGCGCTGGAGCTCGATCACCTGGCGGATCTTCTCGGGCAGCGGCAACACTTCACGATCGCGCCGAAGCTCGTCTTTCCCCTGACGGAGTTTGGCCACGAACTCTGCGGATGGCCGTGAGCGACTACCCGTGCCACTTTCAGAGTGAGAGCCCATGTCTCTCTAGGATCGCATCCAAACGATTTCGATTCAAGCCACGCCAGTCCAGCAGCATTGCGACGCGCTCGCGGCGCTTGGCCGTGCGTGCCTCGGGCTGAAGGTACAGCGCGACGAGGTATTCGGGTAGCGTCACCCTTGTAGGGACCCCTTGGTAGTCAAGCGTCTCGGCGGTCTCGATCGCTTCGTCAGCGAGCTTCGACGGAGAGGGCAGGAATTGCGTCGGCACTCCCTCGATCAAGATGTGCTCCCTGTCCGCTTGGTAACCGTGAGCAGAAGCCCAATGGTAGATGCTCTCCAGACTGACCAGTGGACCCGCTCCGGACGGAAGAAAAACGAGCACGTCCAGATCGTACGTCGCCACTGGTTCGGTCCAGAACACGATCGCGAGGGCCCCGACGATAGCGTATTCTTCGATGACACCTTCGGCCTTCATGTTGTTGAGCGCGCGCAACGTGTCAGCGAAGGCCATATTCAGACCATTCTAAGCCTTGAGGTGTCGAGGTGCCCGCCGAAGCTGCCCGCCAGACCCCGAGCGCCGTTCGCCGCTGGGCGAGTGGCGCGCAAACCGAGTAGGTGGGCGTGGGTCCCTGGGCGAGCGGTCTCCAGGATCGCGTCGACAATTTGCGGCGGAGGTCGTGCAGTCGGGCCACTCCCAGCCAGGAAGGGTCGAACCTCCGGAGAAGTTGCTACCACACTGCCACCATTTCCTCCGGCGGGGCGGGTCTCAGCGGGTCTCGTCGTCGGGCTCTGTCTTGTCGGGAGAGGGACTTGGGTCGGCTGAGACGTTGGGGGACTCCCCTCCGGGGTGGTTCGGGACCAAGAGGTCGGAGGTTCGAATCCTCTCGCCCGACCTACACAATTAGTGACATAGGGGGAGTGCGAGTCGCTCCCCCCCGTGTTTTGCTTCCGTCTTGTCAAGCGTCTTAGAGTAAGGGACCTTTTGCCGAGGTGCGTGACCTTCCCGCCTTCGGCCTCGCCTCTAGGGTCGATCTCCCAGGGTTGCTCCCACCCTCTCAAGTTACCCCGTCGTGCGAGCAGCGGGTATTGAGGCGTTGGAACTCGAGCACCGGGATCTTTTCGGGCAGCGGCACCACAAGGTCGTGGCGAATCTCGTCTTTCCCTTGACGGACTTTGGCAACGAGCTCCGCACATGGCCGCGAGGGACGGGCGAGGATTCCGAGGTGCCGCGTCTCCTCGGAGGAAGGGCGGCCTTCATGAGATGTTTTGAACCTGAACGCATGTTGGCCCACTTTTCACATCAAGGGGCGGAAGACGGCTAAGATGAGATCGGAAGGGCGTGAGCCATGGGCACGAAGTCTCGACTCCTCCACCTCGAAGACAACCCAACCGACTCGGAGCTTGTGGGTTTGGCTCTCCGCGAGGCCGGCTTGGACTGGGACGTGGTGAGGGTGGAGTCTCGCGACGCCTTCGTAGCTGCCCTTGAGCAGGGCGGCTTTAACGCGGTCGTCTCGGACTATAGCCTTCCGTCGTTCAATGGGCTCGAGGCCTTACGTGAGACGAGGAAGCGGAGGCCGGAGCTGGCATTCCTTTTTTTCACGGGCACCCTCGGCGAAGAGCGTGCGGTCGAGGCGCTCAAGGCCGGGGCGACGGACTTTGTCGCGAAGGAAAGAAGGGATCGACTCGCCCCCGCCCTGCAGCGAGCAGTCAAGGAGGCAGAGGAGCGCTCGGCCCGAAGACAGGCCGAGGAGCAGTATCGGCTACTGTTCGACAGCAACCCGCACCCGATGTGGGTCTTCGACCCGGAGACGCTGGCTTTCCTAGCCGTCAACGACGCCACCGTGAGACAGTACGGCCACTCGCGTGACGAGTTGCTTGGCATGACGATCAAGGACATCCGCCCGCCGGAAGAGATTCCCGCGCTGATGGAGGAACTAGAGACACCCGCGTGGCCCAAGTCGGATTGGCTACGCGTGTGGAAGCATCGCCGGAAGGATGGCTCGATCATCAACGTGGAGACAGGAGCCAATGCGATTACCTTCCAGGGCCGCAAGGCTGTCCTGGTTCTAGCGCACGATGTGACGGAGAAGAAAAAGCTCGAGGCCCAGCTCCTGCAGTCACAGAAAATGGAGGCGGTCGGCCAACTCGCAGGCGGCGTAGCCCACGACTTCAACAACCTCCTGGGCGTGATCACCGGCTACACGGACCTGCTTCTCAAGGACCTGGGTGCCCAGCACGCGGGCACGCGGCGGGCCGAGCAGATCCGGAAGGCGGCGGACAGGGCCGCGGGGCTGACACGCCAGCTCCTGGCCTTCAGTCGGAAGCAAGTACTGCAGCCGAAGGTGCTAGACCTAAACGCTATAGTTCTCGACGTTGAGAAGATGCTGCACCGGCTCATCGGCGAGGACATCCAGCTGGTGACGGTCCTGGGCGAGGCGTTGGGCCGGGTGAAAGCGGATCCGGGACAGATTGAACAAGTGATTGTGAACCTCTCCGTCAATGCTAGGGACGCGATGCCGAGGGGCGGGAAGCTCATCATCGAGACCGCTAACGCGGAACTAGACGGGTTGTACGCGGGGACGCGCACCGAAGTCACGGCTGGTCCGTATGCAATGCTAGCGGTAAGCGACACCGGGCACGGGATGGATACGGAGACGATGTCGCACATTTTCGAGCCCTTCTACACGACGAAGGAAGAGGGGAAGGGCACGGGGCTGGGTCTCTCGACCGTCTTCGGAATCGTCAAGCAGAGCTGCGGCCACGTTGGTGTCTACAGCGAGGTGGGGAAGGGGACGACGTTCCGGGTCTATCTCCCACGGGTAGAGGCAGATGGAGAGGCGACTGCTCGTGTGGCGCCGCTCCCGGAGCCGAGGCGCGCACGGGGGGAGACAATCCTACTCGTGGAGGACGCGGACGTGCTGCGGATGATGATTCGGGAGATGCTGGAGAGTGCAGGCTATGAAGTTCTTTCGGGAGGGAGCCCGGAGGAGGCGCTGGCGGTTGGCGAGGTACACTCAGGGCCAATCCACCTCGTGCTGACCGACGTGGTCATGCCGGGGATAAGCGGGCCGCAGTTGGCCGAGCGCCTCAAGGCAGCACGGCCCGGGGTGAAGGTCGTCTATATGTCGGGTTACACGGATGAGGCCATCGTCCACCACGGAGTCCTCGAAGGTGGCACTCCCTTCCTTCAGAAGCCGTTCACTACCGAGGTCCTGCTACGTAAAGTCGGTGAGGCCCTGGACGCCTGAGGCGCCTGTGGCCTGGCGAGAGGCGATTCACCCCTTCCGCCTTCTCAAGGACGTGCTGGTCTGCAGAGCAGCGCTTTGCTACACGACGCAGACCCGAATTACTTTTGGCAGACTCTCAGACTCTCTGACTCGCTCTTGGGGTTCCCAGCCGGACTCCAGGAAGCGTGTCCGGCCGGGCGTCGAGTGATTGGCGGACCCAGCTAGAGGGTAGCGACCCAACCCGCGCCGGCTTCGTCCATGCTGAGGCCGAAAGTGTGCTGGAAGGCGGTGGCGGTGTTCGCGCCTGAGCAGGCCCGGAAGAACTGGGCGGTTTTGGCGATGCCCTGGGTCTTGATGAGGAAGGCCACGAAGGAGCCGGCCACCGGGTAGGCTGTCTGGGGGTCCATGCGGTCAAACTGGGCGACGAGGGCGGACACGCTCGTGACCTGGCCGGCCTTGACCACGTCCTTGGCGATGGAGTTGACGCTCTTTCCGCCCCACCGGGCCTCGTCCCCGACGGCGACCGCGAGGCCCTCGTGGAAGAAGGTGCCGGGGTTTCCGAGGCGCTCGGCCACGAGGTGGACGATTTCGTGGGGGTGGAAGGCCTTCATGGAGTGGATCTGGCCGGGGCCGGAGGTGGCGACGGTCAGGCCGGCCGCGTAC
>DATMML010000028.1 GCA_035570235.1 Vicinamibacteria bacterium
CCCGCCCGCGGCCGCTCCCGTCCCCCTGACCCCCGTTTCCGGCCCGCGCGCCGCCCCCGTCCCTCCCCCGCCCGCGGGGGGGAGGGGCCGCGTCAAGGCCAGCCCCCTGGCCCGCGCCATCGCCGCGCGCGAGAACATCCCCCTCGCCGCCGTGTCCGGCAGCGGTCCCGGTGGCCGCATCGTTAAGCGTGACATCGAGAGCTACGCGGCGGCCGGCCCCGCGCCCGCCGCCCTCGCCGCCGCGGGGCCCGGTCCGAGCGTGGTGCCGTTCCCCTCCGTAGCCCCCGGCCAGGAGATCCCGCTCTCGAACATGCGGAAGACCATCGCCAAGCGGCTCTCGGAGAGCAAGTTCACGGCCCCGCATTTCTACGTGACGGTGGACGTCGACATGGGGGCGGCGGTGGCCTTGCGTGATCAGCTCCTGAAGGGTGAGAACACCAAGATCTCGTTCAACGACCTCGTGATCAAGGCCTGCGCCAAGGCTCTCCCTCGTTTCCCGCTCGTCAACGCCTCTTTCATGGGGGATCGCATCGCCACCCACGCTGAAGTGCACGTGGGGGTGGCGGTCTCCATCCCGGACGGCCTCATTACTCCCGTGGTCCGGAACGCAGATCGCAAGTCGCTGCTGAAGATCTCGCAGGAGGTGAGGGACTTGGCGGGGCGGGCCCGCGAAAGGAAGCTCCGGCCCGAGGAGTTCACGGGCTCCACCTTCACCATCTCCAACCTCGGCATGTTCGACGTGAGCGAGTTCACCGCCATCATCAACCCCCCGGAGAGTGCCATCCTGGCCGTGGGGGCGGTGCAGAAGGTACCGGTGGTCGCGGAGGACGCCGTCCGCGTCGGGCACCGGATGAAGGTCACGCTCAGTTCCGACCACCGGGTGGTGGACGGGGCGCTGGCCGCCCAGTTCCTGGCCGAGGTTCGGCGGCTGCTGGAGAATCCGATCAGCCTGTTTGTCTGAGCGCGCCCAGGGCGCTCGCGGGTCCCCCCGCGCCTAGCTCGCCGATTTTCGGGCCGCGTAGTCCCGCATTACCGCCTCGATCCACTTCTGGTTCGCCGGCGACAAGTTGCGGAAGCTGACCCCGAAGCCCGGGGGGAGGCTGTGCACGGGATGCTGCTGGCGGGGGTTGGTCCAGGCCACGACCCCTTCGACCGCCACCTCGTTCTCGCTCTCGGGAAGGCGGAAGCGGCAGACCAGGCGCTGGCCGAGGCGGGGCAGCTCGTCCATGGCCACATAGCATCCGAGGACATTGATGTTGATCAGGAACGCGCTCGCGGAGCGTGTATCCTCGAACTCCGCCGCGCATCGCCGCACGAAGGGGACGCGTGGAAGGCCGCTGCTCCGCCTCTCCCCGGGTTCGTCCGCTGCCGCCACACCCCCCCTTCCCCGCGACCGGAGGCCGTCCCCCGACGCCAGGCCGATTGTACCGCTACATCAGGACCAGGCGGTCGTTGCCGGCGCGGCGCGTGACCCTCTCCCGGTCCAGGTACTCGAGGAGCGGGATCACGAACTTGCGCGAGAGCCCGGTCAGCTCTTTGAAGCCACCCACGTCGAGCCGCGAACCCGGGGGCCAACGCTTTCGCACCTCGGTCTTGAGCGACTCCAGGTGGTCACGATGGACGAGCCCGCCCTCCCCCACCCGCTCGAGGAGGTGCTCGCCGAGGAGCACCCGGGACACCCGCTCGAGCAGACGCGGGTCCTTGCCGGTGCGGGAGGCCAGCGCACGCACCTCAAGGCCGGCCAGGCCCGCGCCCAGGGCCGCCTCCAAGAGGGTGGCCCGCCCCTCCTCCTCCCCGGGGGAGAGGGTCACCGTGTGCCGGGCCAAGGCGACCGCATCGGGTAGGAGCCGCACCGCGCCCCCCGCCGCTAGCGACGCCAGGACCCGCTCGAAGGCGGCAGCCGGGGACCGCATGAAGAGGCGCCGGCGCAGTTCCTCGCGGGCCATGGCCGCCTTCAGGGGGTTCTCCCGATGGAAAGCATCGAGAAGGTCGAGGGTGGCCCGCGACAGGGTCTCCATCGCCGCCCGGGACAGGAATGAGATCGGGTCCTGGCCGAGGGCGATCACGTCTTCCCGACCGGAAAGCTCCGCCCCGAGCGCGCCCGCGGCCACGGTGAGCCGCGCGGCCAGGGTGGGGGCGTCGATGCCGGCGGTGTCCGCCTCCCCGATCATGCGCACCGCCGCCTCCGAGGGGCTGCCCGCGGCAGCCAGCCGCTCCAGGGGGGCGACTCCCCCGCGCCGACGGGCGGGGGGGAGGGAGTCAAGAACCTGGGCCCCGCCGATGGTGACTGCCGGCGAGTAGGACCGGATGATGAGCCGATCCCCGCGGCCGGCCGCCACCGGTCGCTCCAATCGCAGCTGAACGAGGGCGGTGCGCCCGGGCTCCGCCCGCCCCCCCCCGAGCACGCGGACGCGGCCCAGCGCTTCCGCGCTCGCCACGTGGACCCGCACCCGCGACTGGTCGGCGAGAGCCTTCTCCCCCGGAAGGAGCGTCAACTCCGCGTCCAGCATGCGCGTCGGGCGCAGGGTGCCCGGGCGGGTGAGAACATCCCCCCGCGCAAGGTCCTCCACCTCCAGGCCGGCCAGGTTCACGGCCGTGCGGTTTCCGGCCGCCGCCGTTTCCACGCCCTCGCCATGGATCTGCAGGCCGCGCACGCGGGCCCGCCGCCCGGAGGGCAGGATCTCCACCTCCTCCCCCACGTTGAGGGTCCCCGAGACGAGGGTGCCCGTGACCACGGTCCCGAAGCCGCGGAGGGTGAAGACGCGGTCCACGGGCAGTCGGAGCAGGCCCCCCGCCACGCGGGGGGGCGACTCGCGGGCCAGCTCCAGCAGGGCCCCCCGCAACCCCTCGAGGCCGACCCCGGTGCGGGCGGACACGCGGACGATGGGACGGCCGTCCAGGAAGGACCCGGCCAGGAGCTCGCGCACCTCCATCTCGGCCAGGGCCTGGCTATCGGCGTCGGCCAGGTCGCATTTGGTCAGGGCCACCAGCCCGCGGGGGACACCGAGCAGCCGGCAGATGTGGAAGTGCTCCCGGGTCTGGGGCATGACCGATTCGTCGGCCGCCACCACCAGCAGCACGGCGTCGATGCCGTGGGCCCCGGCCAGCATGTTGCGCACGAACCGCTCGTGGCCGGGGACGTCGATGAAGGAGGCCACCACGTCCTCGGCCAGGGCCAGATGGGCGAAGCCGAGGTCGATGGTGATGCCTCGTTCCTTCTCCTCCTTCAGCCGGTCGGGATCGGTGCCGGTCAGGGCCTGGACGAGCGCGCTTTTGCCGTGGTCGATGTGGCCGGCCGTCCCCACGATGAAGGAGCGCACGAGCTCTCAGGGCAGGCGGGACGGGAGCGGTCGCGCTCCCGCGGCGCCCCTACTCCTCGCGGGTGGTCACGCCAAAGACCGACTCCGCCGTCTTGTGGAGCTTGGCGGCCAGGGCCAGCCGCGCCTCCTTCTCCGTGCGCACGATGAAGGAGTAGTTCTCGCGGGCCACCTTGATCAGGAACAGCAGCTCGTCCCTCGTAAGGCTGAGCACGATCCGGTTCTCGGCCTGGTCGAAGAATCC
Organism: Vicinamibacteria bacterium; assembly: GCA_035570235.1. Taxonomy (NCBI): domain Bacteria; kingdom Pseudomonadati; phylum Acidobacteriota; class Vicinamibacteria; species Vicinamibacteria bacterium. Next base: position 3,562 of record DATMML010000028.1, read on the forward strand.
CTCCACCAGCTTGTCGCGAAGGCGGAGGCGAGCCTGTTGCTCCTCTTCGGTGATGAAGTGGTACTCCTGGCGGGTTACCTTCTGAAGGAAGACCAGCTCTTTGCTGCTGAGGTTTAAGGACACGCTCCGGACTTCGGACATTCAGGTCCTCCCCGCTTGACGGATCCAAAACCGTCGCCCCATTCTAACCAAGTGTCACACTCGCGTCATCCGTACGGCCTTGTCAGCGCCGGGCTCGTCCGCGCCCCCGCCCCCCCCGGGCCTCCGTCGGCCGCCCTCTCCGGACCGCCGTCGGCCGCCCCCCGGCGGACCGCGGCCGCCCGCCCAGCGCGTCCGGGAGCGCAAAATCGAGCTGGCGACGCTCCAAGTCGACCCGGACCAGCTGGACCTCGACCTTGTCGCCCAGGCGGTAGACCTTCCGGGTGTTCTCGCCTTTCAAAGTGTGGGCCTTCTCGTTGAAGAGATAGTAATCATCGATCATGGAGGAGACGTGCACCAGGCCCTGCACGTAGATCTCATCCAGCTCCACGAAGAGACCGAAGGCCTGGACCCCGGTGATGTAGCCGGAGAAGACCTCCCCCAGCTTGTCCGCCATGAAGCGGACCTTCTTCCACTCCGTGAGTTCCCGTTCCGCCTCCGTCGCGCGCCGTTCCATCTCCGAGAGATGGAGGCCCATTTCGGGGAGGGCCTCCCGGAGCTGGGCTTCGCGTGCGGGGTCGCGTCCTTGACGCAGCGCGCGCAGGGAGCGGTGCACGACCAGATCCGGGTAGCGGCGGATGGGGCTCGTGAAGTGCGCGTAGCTCTCGGTGGCGAGGCCGAAGTGGCCGAGGTTCTCCTCGTGGTAGCGGGCCAGCTTCATGGTGCGCAGGAGCAGGTAGGAGACCAGCTTCTCCTCGGGCTTGCCCTCGATCTGGCGCAGGATGAGCTGGAAGTCCTCCGGGCGCACCCCCTCCAGGTTGCCGGGGAGGCGGTAGCCGAGGGAAGCCACCAGTTCGCAGAACTCCTCCACCCGCTGGGGGTCGGGCTGCTCGTGGATCCGGAAAAGGGCCCCCACCCCGGCCCCCGTCAGGCGCTCCGCCACCGCCTCGTTGGCGGCAAGCATGAATTCCTCGATGACCCGCATGCTGTTCAGCCGCTCGCTGGCCACGATTCCCGTCATCTCTCCCGCCGCGTTGAGCACGAGCTTTGGCTCCGGAATATCGAAGTCCAGGGAGCCCCGCTCGTATCGACGGGCGCGCATGAGCTTGGCCAGCTCGTCCATGCCCTCCAGCAGGGGGACCAGGGGCGCGAAGCCCGCCCGGAGCTCGGCCTCCCCGTCCACGATCTTCTGCACCTGCTGGTAGGTCATGCGGGCGGCGCTCCGAATGACGCCGTCGTGGAACTCGGCCTTCCTCACCCGCCCCTTGCCGTCGATCTCCATCACCACCGACTGGGTGAGGCGGTCGGCCCCTTCCACCAGGCTGCAGATGTTGCTGGAGAGGGGGTGGGGCAGCATGGGCACCACCCGGTCGGGAAAGTAGACGGAGGTGCCGCGCAGGTAGGCCTCTTGATCCAGGAGGCTGCCCTCGCGGACGTAGTGGGCCACGTCCGCGATGTGCACGGCCAGCCGCCAGTGCCCATGGGGGAGGCGATCCAGGCTGATGGCGTCGTCATGGTCGCGCGCGGTCTCGGGGTCCACCGTCACGGTGAGCCAGGGCCGGAAGTCGGTGCGGCCGACCACGTCTGCGGGCCCCACCTGGCTGGGCACCCGGGCCGCCTCCGCTTCGACCTCCTCGGGGAAGGCGTCGGGCAGACCGTACTTGGCCATCACTACCTTCAGGTCGACGCCCGGGTCCTGGAGACGGCCCAGCACCTGGAGCACGCGACCGGAGGGGTTACGGGTGGCGGTGGGTGGACGGGTAATCTCCGCCGAGACCATCTCCCCCGCCTTGGCCCCCCCGTTGTCGCCGGGGGGGATGAACAGCTCGTGAAGAATCCGGCGGTCGAAAGGGACGACCCGCCCGCCCGCGCGCCCGTCCTCCTCGTAGCGTCCGACCAAACGCTGCTGAGCCCGCTCGAGCACCCGGATGATGCGACCCTCCGCACCCTTGGCCGTCACCCGCTCCACCCGCGCCACCACGCGGTCGCCGTGCAGGGCCTCTTTCATGTTCAAAGCCGAGACGTAGAGGTCCTTCGGGGCCTCCCTGCGCTTTGCCGTCGCTTCGATCCGACGCACTCCCCCCGCGGGGCCACTGCCCCGGTCCGGCCCGGCCCCGGAGCCTCCGCTCTTCGCGGAGCGCGTCCGGTAGGGGCGGGGAGGAGGGCTCGCCTCGGAGCGCTCCGGGATCACGAAGCCGTAGCCCGCGGGGTTGCAGGTGAGGCGCCCCACGACCAGGTTCATTCGGGAGGGCAAGCCGATTCGGGGGCCACGGATCTGGACCACCTCTCCGTCCGCGATGAGCTGCCGGAGCTGGTCCTTCAGCCCGCGCCGTGCCTCCCCCCGCAGGTCGAGCCGGCGCACCAGCTCTCGCACCGAGACCGGCTTGCCGTCCACGGTGAGCACATGCAGGATCCGGTCCTTGAGCGGCAATGCTTCCCCTCGAGCAGCGCCCGTTTCTGGGCGGGGAGCGGGTCGCGGATCGCGGGGGCTGCGCAAAATAGGACCTCGAGGTGCCACCGCCCGTGGAGCCTTTGCTTCACTCGAGCGCGGAGCGGCTTTAGGGGGAGCGATGAGCGCGTGGGGGGCCGGCCTCCCTACCCCCCGAAAGTGCCTATGGTGCCGGAGGTGGGACTTGAACCCACACTAGCCGAAGCCAACACGGCCCTGAACCGTGCGCGTCTGCCAATTCCGCCACTCCGGCCCACGGGACAAACGCAAAGGTTAGCAGGGACAGGCCCTCCTGGCAACCCCGCCTTTCCCCGCGCTATCATGACGTTATGACGAGCCTCATGGCGCTGGTCCTGGCTCTGGCCGCCCCCGGCCCCCAGCCGGCGGGCGAGGCCCTCATCTCCCTGGACGTCAAGGACGCCTCCGTCCTTGACATCGTCCACCTCCTGACCGAGGTGGGTGGCTTTCAAGCGGTCTTTGACCCCGGCATCTCCTGCAAGCTCACGGTGAAGCTGACGGAGGTGCGCTGGCAGGCGGCGCTCGATGTGTCACTGCGGTCCTGCCGCCTCGGGCGCGAAGAAGAGAACGGTATCCTGCGCATCGCGCCCGTCGAGCGCCTGGGCGAGGAGTCGGCCGCGCGGCGCCGTTTGGAGGAGGAGCAGCGGCTGAGCGCCCCCCACACCGTGGCCCGCTTCCGCCTCTCCTACGCGCGGGCCCAGGAGATCGCGCCCCTCCTGAAGCGCTTCCTGTCCGTCCGGGGGGACGTCGTCTATGACGCCCGGACCAATACCCTCATCATCGTCGACTGAGGGGGCGACCGGCACTCAGGGGGGACGGAGGCCGCACTCAGGGAGGACAGGGGGGCGGCCGTTCGGCTGTAAGTTGTTGATAGAACGTCCCTCAAGGGCACAAAGGCCCGGCACGGAGCTTGCTTTGAAAGCGGCCGGAGTGGCCCACCAAACGGGCTCCGGAGAGCACGCATGAATCGCATCCTGCCCCTGTCGCTCATGGTCCTGGCGGCGGGCACGTCGGTCATCGCCCAGGACGGATACCGGCACGGCCGGATCGGCTACTTGGAGCCCGGCGTGACCCTGCAGCGAGCCACCGAAGCCGGCTCGGAAGAAGCGACCCCCAACGTTCCCGTCCTTCCCGGAGACCGGGTGTGGACCGATGACACGGGCCGGGCGGAGTTCCAGTTCCTGGACGGTACTTTCGTCCGGCTGGACCGCCGCAGCAAGCTGGACTACACCGCCCACGAGGAAGGCCGCACGGAGCGGATCATCCTCCGGCTCTGGTCTGGCTCCCTTTATCTTCGCTCGCGCAACACCGACAACCCTCTGTTTGGGATCGAGACCCCGGGCGGCCTGGTCCTGACCCAGGAGCGTGGGGTGTACCGCGTCGACGTCGACTCCGGGGAGACGCGGCTCTCCGTCCACGAGGGAGAGGCAACGCTGGAGACGGGTCGCCGCCGGGTCACGGTGGGCGCGGGTGAGCGATCCTACGCGCGCCGCGGCGACAGCCCGGAGCGCCCCCGCCCCTTCGACCGCGGGGAGGCCGATGAGTTCGCGCGCTGGGAGGGAGATCGCGCGAACCGGGAGGCCTGGGCCGGCAATAGCCGGCGCTACCTTCCCCGGGAGCTCGATCCCTACGCCGGCGACTTCGAGGCCCACGGCTCTTGGTACTACGAGACCGAGGTGGGCTATGTGTGGCGGCCGTACGTGGGGGCGGGCTGGCGCCCCTACTCCTTCGGGCGCTGGGTCTGGACCGCTTACGGCTGGACCTGGGTCCCCAACGAGACCTGGGGCTGGGCGCCCTCCCACTACGGCCGCTGGGGCCACTCCCTGGCTCTCGGCTGGTACTGGATTCCCGGCAACGTCTGGGGTCCGGCCTGGGTCTCCTGGGGCCAGGGCGGCGACTACGTGGGCTGGTGCCCGCTCGGCTACCGTGACCGGCCCGTGGTCGTGGCCGAGACCAGCTCCCGTGGCTACGCGGTTCCCCGGGGCGCGCCCAACACCGAGATGGGCGCCTGGACCTTCGCCCGCCGCGGAGACATGGGGCTTCGCGACCTGGCTCGGCGCCGCGTGGACCCGGCCCTGGTCAAGGACGTGCGGATGGTGGAGCAGCCGCGGGCCCGGCCGACGCGGGATCTCCGGCTGGTCGAGGGCGAGGCAGCCGTGCCGCGCAACATCCGCACCCGACCCACCGTCGGCGACACCGTCCCCGAGCTCAAGACCGACAACACCACGAGCATCCCCGCTCCTATGGTGCGCGGCCACCCCCGCCCCGTGATCCAGGAGGACGCGCCCCGGTACGACCAGAAGGACCGGCCCGGGGAGGCCGCCCGGGCCCGCGACGAGGAGACCCGCCGGAACGACAGCACCCGACCGGGGGACCGCGACCGCGACGTGCTCCGACCCATGTTCCAGCCTCTGAGCGAACCGCACCCGCGGGGAGGCGAGGAGGGAGCACGTGCCCGCGACGAGGGCGGCTCCCGGCATGGGGACGAGGGCGCGTCCCGAACGCGGGACGAGGGTTCCTCCCACCCCCGAACCGAGAGTCCAGCCGCCCGCGGCGAGCCGCGCACCCCGCCCCGGGGGCGGTCGGAGCCGCAGCGCGCGCCCCAATCCCCACGGCCGGAGCCTCCCCGCCCCAAGAAGGACAAGAGCTGAGAGTCCGTCTCCCCGGGCCCGCGTTTGCTGCGGGCGCCGACGGGCGGGTATAGTTTCGTTTAATGGCGGCCTTCGCCGGACTGCCCCCGCCCCGACCGCTCAGTCTGCGCCGCGCGGCCGTGACCATCCTTTTCGTGGGCGCGATCCTCAGCGGGTCGCTCGTCGGCGTGTTCTTCGCCTACGAGAGCGACCTGCCCCAGGTCGCCTCCCTCGAGGACTTCCAGCCCAACATCATCACCCAGGTCTTCGCCGCCGACGGCTCCGTGCTCGGGGAGTTCGCGATCGAGAAGCGCGTGATCGTCGGCTTCAAGGACATCCCCCCCGTCCTGCGCAACGCGATCGTGGCCGTGGAGGATGCCGACTTCTGGAAGCACATGGGGCTCAACCCCTGGCGGGTGCCGGGGGCCGCCCTCGCCAACTACCGCAGCGGACGGAAGGGCCAGGGGTTCTCTACCCTCACCATGCAGCTGTCCCGTCTGCTCTTCCTCACCCCCGAGAAGACCTACGAAAGGAAGATCAAGGAGGTGATCCTGGCCTTCCAGATCGAGAAGAACTTCACCAAGGAGGAGATCTTCACCCTCTACTGCAACCAGGTGTACTTCGGACACGGCAACTACGGGGTGGAGGCCACAAGCCAGTTCTTCTTTGGAAAGCCCATCAAGGAGCTGACCCTGCCCGAGGCGGCGCTGATCGCGGGCCTGCCCCAGAACCCCTCCCGGCTCTCCCCCCTCGAGTCCCCCGAGCGGGCTCTCGCCCGTCGCAACCACGTGATCGAGCGCATGGCGGAGGAGAAGTACCTCACCCCCGCCGAGGCCGAGGTCGCCGCGGCCACGCCCCTCGGCCTCCATCCCCACCGGGATCCGCCTTCCATGGCGCCCCACTTCCTGGAGGAGGTGCGCAAGTACCTGGAGCGAGAGTACGGGAGCCAGCGGATCTACCAGGGCGGCCTCCGGGTCTACACCACCCTGGACCCCGAGATGCAGAGGGCGGCCGTGACGGCGTTGCGCCGGGGCCTCCGGCTCTTGGACCGACGGGCCCGCGGCTTTGTCCGCCCCACCGCCACCGTGCTCAAGGAGGGAGCCTTCCCGGATCCCATCCACCTGGACGAGTGGGACTGGCCCATGGCCGAGGGTGACGTGGTGCGCGGGGTGGTCCTCGCCTGCGATCGCACCCTGGCCCTGGTCCAGATCGGCGACTACCGGGCGCGGGTGGGCCTCCCCGAGATCGCCTGGACGCGGCAGCGGAGCGTCTCCGACGTGCTTCCCCGGGGGGCGGTCGCCCCCTTTCTCCTCCAGTCTCTGAGCGACGGGGGGGGCAAGAAGGAGGCCCGGGTGCTCCTCGAGCAGGAGCCCAAGGTGGAAGGGGCGGCCCTGGCCCTGGAGGTCAAGACGGGCGCGGTCAAGGCCATGGTGGGTGGCTACGACTTCGAGCAGAGCAAGTTCAACCGGGCCACCCAGGCCTGGCGCCAGGTGGGTTCGGCCTTCAAGCCGATCATCTACTCGGCCGCCCTCGAGAGGTTGCGTTGGACCCCGGCCACCCTGATCGTGGATGCCCCCATCTCCTTCCCCAATCCCTGGAACAAGACGATCTGGGCCCCCCGCAACTACGATGGCCGGTACCTGGGACCCATCCCCGTGCGCAAGGCCATCGAGCAGAGCCGGAACATCCCCGCCGTCAAGACCCTCCAGGCCCTGGGAGTGGAGACGGGGATCGAGTACGCCCGCAAGCTGGGCCTGGGCGGCGAGCTCCCTCCCTACCTCCCCATTGCCCTGGGGGCGGGCGAGGCCACCCTCACCGAGATGACGGCCGCCTTCGCCACTTTCGCCAACCAGGGCCTGCGCATGAAGCCCACGCTGATCACGCGGATCACGGACCGCGACGGCAACATCATCGAAGAGACGAGGCCCCAGGCCAAAGATGCCATCCGGGCCGACACCGCCTACATCATGACCAGCCTGCTCCGGGGGGTGGTGGAGCGGGGCACGGCGGCGCGGGCCCGATCGCTCCGGCGCCCCATCGCCGGCAAGACCGGGACCACGAACGATTTCACCGACGCCTGGTTCATCGGCTTCGAGCCCACCCTCGCGGCCGGGGTCTGGGTGGGCTTCGACGAGAAGAAGGACTCCCTGGGCAAGGACGAGAGCGGCGGCCACGCGGCCCTGCCCATCTGGATGGAGTTTTGGGAGAGGGTCATGAAGGACAAGCCCATCGAGGAGTACCCCATCCCCGGCAACATAGTCTTCGTGCCCGTGGACGAGTTCGGTCAGCCGGGGGCGCCGGGCACCCCCGGCGTGCAGATGGAGGCCTTCGTGGCCGGAACCGAGCCCCGGGGCTTCTCCGGGGCCACAGGAGCGGGGCAGCCCTGAGCGAGAGCCCCCGCCCCGCGCCTCCGGCCCCCGGCTATCCCCTCCACCTCTTCTTCCTGCCCCTTTTCTTCACGAGCGGGTTCGCGGCCCTGCTCTACCAGATGGTCTGGCAGCGCCTGCTGACCTTCTTCAGCGGGGCCGATGTCTACTCGGTCACGATCATCGTGGCCGCCTTCATGGGCGGGCTGGGGTTCGGCAGCTTGGCGGGTGGCCACCTCGCCGACCGCCTCCACCCGCGGGGACGGCTCCTCGCCTTCGCCCTCTGCGAGGCCGCGATCTCGGCCTTCGCCTTCGTGAGCGTGCCCCTCATCTACGGGGTCCTTTATCTCCGGCTCGGCGAGCGGCCCCTGCCTTCCGCGGCGGTCGCCGCCGTCCTCTTCCTGACCCTGCTCTGGCCCACGTTCTTCATGGGCCTGTCCCTGCCCCTTCTGGCCCGGGTGCTCACAGAGGATGCGCCGCGCTCCGCGGAGCGGATCGGCGCCCTCTACGGCTGGAACACTCTGGGCGCGGCCGGAGGCGCCTTGACCACGGTGTGGATCCTGGCCCGCGCGCTCGGCTTCGGGGGATCGATCCTGGTGGGGGCGCTCTTGAACCTGGCCTGCGCGGGGGCGGCGCTCCTTCTGGCCGGGCGGGCGGGGGCCGTCACCGAGACCCCGCCGGCGGCGGGGGCGGCTCCCCTCGAGCGGACCCCTTTCCGCCTCCCCGCCTGGATCGCCATCTACTCCCTCTCCGGCTTCCTCGCCCTGTCCCTGGAGATCCTGTGGTTCCGCTTGCTCGGGACCATCCTCAAGTCGAATTCCTTCACGTTTGCGACCCTGCTCGGGATCTACCTGGGCGGGCTCGGAGTCGGGGCCCTTCTGGCCAGCCGCTGGGCGCGTCGCGCGCGGCGGCCGGCCCTCACCTTCCTCCTCCTGCAGTCGGGGATCCCTCTCTACGCCGGCCTCTCCCTCGGCCTTCTGATCTATGGGCTTCCTCGCTTCGCGGCCCTGCGCCCCCTCGCGGGCTACCTGGGCGGGTACGAGACGCTCGAGCTGGACGCCGCCGTCCGCGCCCTCCAGCGCTTCGCCCTGCGGGCGGGGAGCGTGGCCCCCTTCACCCGCGACTTGGCCCGGCAGTTCGCCCTCCTCTACGGGGCGGTCCCCCTCTACCTGATCGGCCCCCCCACCCTCCTCATGGGGATGAGCTTCCCCTACCTCCAGCGGGCGGTCCAGACCGACCTCGCCTTCCTCGGACGCCGGGTGGGCTGGCTGCAGACCGCCAATATCGTAGGCTCCATGATCGGAGCCGGCCTCACCGGCGTCTTTCTGCTCCACCGGCTCGGCACCGCCTGGTCGCTGCGCCTGCTCTTAGCCCTGGGCGCCGTCTTTCTGCTCCTCTTTGCACGGGCGCGCTGGCCCGCGGACGCCCGGGGGCGCTGGCTCGGCTATCTGGGCGCCCTCCTCGCGACCGGTGTGACCGCGCTCGTGAGCCCCTCCCCGGCTGTCCTCTGGGCCAGGCTCCACGGCACGACCCCCGACCGCGTGCTCTTCGCCGAGGACGGGTCCGGCCTGGCCCTCCTCAAGGAAGAGCGGGAGGGCACCCGGGAAACCACCGTGGTCTACGTGAACGGCCTCGGCCAGAGCTCGCTCCCCTACGGCGGCTACCACACGCTCCTGGGAGCGCTCCCCGCCATGCTCCACCCGCGCCCGGAGCGGATCGCCATCATCGGCCTGGGCTCGGGCGACACCCTCTTTGGGGCCTCCGGGCGGCCGGAGACGACCCGCGTCGATTGCATCGAGATCGTGGCCTGCCAGCTCCGGACCCTGGAGCGGCTCCCCCCCCGGCGGTACTCCGGGCTCGACCTCCTCCTCCGCGACGGGCGGGTGCGCTACGTGTTCGCGGACGGCCGCTCCCAGCTGATGCGCGGCCAGGAGCGCTACGACCTCATCGAGGCGGACGCCTTGCGCGCGGGATCCGCCTACTCGGGAAACCTGTACTCCCGCGAGTACTTCGAGCTCCTGCGGCGGCGCCTGCGCCCGGGCGGTTTCGGCGTGACCTGGGCGCCCACGCGCCGCGTGCGGGACACCTTCGTGAGCGTCTTCCCCCACGTGCTCAAGTTCCAGGACACCCTCATCGGCAGCAACGAAGAGATGGTTTTCGACCTGGACGCGGTGCGGGCCCGCATGCGCGACCCCTTTGTGCGCTCCCACTACGGTCGGGCGGGGCTTGACCTGGAGGAGCTCCTGGCCGACGCCCTGGAGCGGGGCCCCACCGTCATCGGCCCCGAGGCCGACCGCACGTCCCTCACCGACATCAACACCGACCTCTTCCCGCGGGACGAGTACCTGGCCTCGAAGAGCTTCCTGGCGGGGGCGGAGGAGCGGCGGCCGGCTCAGGGAAGCGCGGGCCGGTAGTCCGGGGAGCGGGCCGCGCCGGGGCCAAAGGTCACCCGCCAGGATCTTCCGTCCCCGAGCCGCTGGCGGTAGATGACCCACTCCCCGGTGATGTTGGAGGCGAAGGCGATCTCAGATCCGTCCGGGGAGTAGACGGGGTCGTAGTTGAGGGCGGGCCAGTCCACGAGCGTCCTCTCCTCCCCGCGGGCAAGGTCGTGCTCGACGAGGCGGCTGGTGGGGCGCCGGTGGCCGCGGCTCACGTAAACGACCCTGCCGCCGTCGCGGCTGAACCGCGGTTCGCAGCCCCCCGAAGTCAGGCCGGAGAGACGCGTTACTTCGCCCGTCGCCGCCACCACCATGTAGATCTGGTGGCCGATGTGGACGTTGGAGGAGAAGACGATCCGCCCGCCGTCGGGGCTCCAATGCGGGTTGCCCAGGATGGAGTCCTTTCCATGGCGCACCAAGACCCGTGCCTCCCCCGTGGCCCGCTCCAGGATCCACAGGCACTGGGATCCATCGGCGTCGGAGAGGAAGGCGATGCGCTTCCCGTCCGGGGACACGTCGGCCTGGGATTCCGTGTGGCCGTTGCTGCGCACCTGCCGGGGCTCCCCCCCCTGGGCCGGGACCTCCCAGAGCTGGGGTCGGCTCGACCGCTCCGACGTGAAGATGACAGCCCGCCCGTCGGGCGTCCAGCGCGGCAGGGTGTCGTCCCCGGGGGGCGAGAGAAGGGGACGCTCCACGCCCCCCCCCGCGGGAACAAGGTAGAGGCCGGCGCGGCCGCCCTGGGTCCGCTCGTACACGATCTCCCCCGCCCCGGGGCCGGCGGAGGTGGGAGGGGCCACCGCGGCCGCGCCGCGACAGCCCGCCGGCGCCAGGATGAGGGCGGCCCCCAGGAGCCGCCAGCGCCGGCTCAGTCCCCCTCCGCCACGGCCGGGCCCAGGGTGCCCTTGGCCCGCGCGATGAGGGCGGCCTTGATGAAGCCCTCCAGGTCCCCGTCCAGCACCCTCGCCACGTCTCCCACCTCGAATTTCGTCCGGTGGTCCTTGATCATCTGGTAAGGGTGAAGGACGTAGGAGCGGATCTGGCTGCCGAAGGCGATGTCCTTCTTGGCCGCCTCCACCGCGTCCAGCTTCGCCCGCTGCTTCTGCCGCTCCAGATCGTAGAGACGCGACTTCAAGACCTTCATGGCCACGTCGCGGTTGCGGATCTGGCTGCGCTCGTTCTGGCAGGAGACCACGATGCCGGAGGGCAGGTGGGTGATGCGCACCGCGGAGTCGGTCACGTTCACGTGCTGGCCCCCCGCCCCGCTCGAGCGGTAGGTGTCGACGCGGATGTCCTTCTCCTGGATCTCGATCTTGATGTCCTCGTCGATCTCCGGCCAGACGAAGACGGAGGCGAAGGAGGTGTGGCGGCGGGCCCCCGCATCAAAGGGGCTGATCCGCACCAGCCGGTGCACGCCTACCTCCGTGGAGAGGTAGCCGAAGGCATACTCTCCCTGCACGAGCACGGTGGCGCTCTTGATGCCCGCCTCTTCCCCGGGCTGGATGTCGGTGATGTCTCGCTTGAAGCCCTTGCCGTCGCACCAGCGCAGGTACATGCGGAGGAGCATCTCCGCCCAGTCCTGGCTCTCCGTGCCCCCCGCTCCGGAGTTAATGGAAAGGATGGCGTTGGCGCGGTCGTGCTCGCCGCCTAGCATCTTCTGGAACTCCGCCCCCTCGATCGTTGACTCGAAGGCGGCCAGCGAGGCCTGGAGTTCCTTTTCGACGTCCTCCCCCGCCTCTAGCCACTCCAGGAGGACGCGGGTGTCGTCCTCCTGCCTCTGCAGGCGTTTAAGGAGATCGAGGTCGCCCTCGATGCGCTTGCGGCGCTGCAGGACCGTCTGGGCGGCCTCCTGGTCCTTCCAGAAGTCGGGCCCCGCCATCTTCTCCTCGAGGCGGGCGAGCTCGCTCTTCAGCTTGTCCTGCTCAAAGATAGCCGCGGATGTCCGCGGCCCTCGCGACCAGCTGATCGAACCGCTGCGAAATCTCTTGGGTCAATCGCAATGACGCCTCCCGATGCTCAATTCTACCGTCAGGTGCGCTTTCGCAGCGCGGTCAGGCCCGCGGCCGCGGCCAGGCAGGACCAGGCGAACACGTCGCCGTAGCGGGAATAGAAGGTGCGGCCCGGCACGATGGGCACATCCCGCACGAGAATCGTGCGGTCGAAGAGCCGGGTGGGCTCGAGCACGCGCCCCCGGGGATCCACCACCGCGGTGATCCCGGTGTTGGCGGCCCGTACCAGGTACTTGCCGTTCTCCACCGCCCGGAAGGTGGCCATGGCCAGGTGCTGGTAGGGGGCGGAGGTGCGGCCGTACCAGGCATCGTTGGTGATGTTGACCAGGAGGTCCGCCCCCCGGGCCGTGAAGCCCCGCACCAGCCCCGGGAAGATGGCCTCGTAGCAGATGAAGGCCCCCAGGCGGTAACCGTCGGCGGTGGTCACCACGGGCTCGCTTCCGGGCGTGAAGTCCGAGACCTGCTCCACGAGCTTGGCCGCGAAGCGCCCCCCCAGGGTGAGGAGGGGCTGCAGCGGCACGTACTCCCCGAAGGGCACGAGGTGGATCTTGTGGTAGCGGAGGGCGAGCCGCCCCTCGGGGGTGAGCATCTTGGCCCCCACAAAGACGCGGTAGCGGCCGTCGGGCTGGTCGTCGCGGTCGTCGTTTCCAAAGAGCAGGTAGATCCCCCGGCGCCGAACCAGCTCCTGGAGATCCGCGGCCAGCTCGGGGGTGCGGTCGTAGTAGAAGGGCACCGCCGACTCTGACCACACGACCAGGCGCGCCCCCCGAGCGGCCGCCTCCTCCGTGAGCTGGACGTGGCGGGCGACGTTCTGCTGGGCGCTCTCCGGATCCCACTTCTCCTCCTGGAGGATGGCCGCCTGCACGAGCCCCACGCGGATCCGGCCCGTCTCCGGGAGAGGTCGGGATAGAACGAAGGTGCCCTGGAGCCAGACCAGGACCAGGAGGAGGGGAAGGGCGAGGGCGGCTGCCCGTCGCGGGCGGGGGCGGCTCTCCGCGGTCAGGTAGGCGAGAAGCGCGGAGGACAGGGCCACCAGGAAGGAGACTCCGTAGACCGCGGTCACGGCCGCGATCTGGATGAAGGGGAGGTTCCGGTGCTGGCTGTAGCCGAGCAGGCACCAGGGGAAGTTGAAGAAGGTGTGGGTGCGCAGGATCTCGGTGCTAACCCAGGCCAGCGGCGACAGCAGGAGGGCCTTGGGCCCCAGCGCCTGGAGCCAGCGCGACACCACCAGCGCAAAGAGCGAGGGGAAGAGGGCCACCGCCGCGCAGAGCAGGCCCATGATCGCGATGCCCACGGGCAAGGCGAGGCCTCCATACTGGATGACGACCAGGGCCGTCCAGTAGAGGAGCCCCAGGGAGGAGACCGCACCCGTCAGATAGCCGAGGCGGAAGGCCCGCCCCCCGGAGGCTCCGGGCAGCGCCATCAGGAGGGGGGCCAAGGCGACCCAGGCAACCGCGCCGTGGCCGAACTTCGGGAAGGAGAGGGCGAGGAGGACACCCGAGAGGACGGCCAGGCCCTCCTGCCGTGGGATCGGTCTCAAGAATCCGCCCTTGCGACCTCCCGTGTCCCCGCCGGGGATCCGTGCCTCCCGGCCACCTCCTCCGCGTTGAAGGAGGAGCGCACGAAGACGCCGGAGTAGACGGTGGGAAAGCCCAGCCCGCGTGCCCTCTCTTCGAACCGCCGGAAGCCCTCGGGGGCGATGTAGCGGTGAACGGGGGCATGGCTCCGGGTCGGCCGGAGGTACTGACCAATGGTGACGATGTCCACTCCCGCCGACCGCAGGTCGTGCAGGACACAGTCCACCTCGCCGTCCGTCTCGCCCAAGCCCACCATGAGGCCGCTCTTGGTGACCTGGTCCGGCCCCTTGGCCGCGGCCAGGAGGCGCAGGCTGCGGGCATAGCCCCCCTGGGGCCGCACGCGGGGGAAGAGGCGGGGGACGGTCTCGATATTGTGGTTGAAGACGTCGGGGCGGGCCCGCAGGACCGTGGCCAGGGCGTCCGCGTCGCCCTTGAAGTCGGGCACGAGCACCTCGACCTTGGACCCGGGAAGGCGGCCCCGCAGCGCGCCGATGGCGGCCGCGAAGTGGCCGGCCCCTCCATCCCGGAGATCGTCACGGGCCACCGCGGTCAGGACCACGTAGCGGAGGCGCAAGCGAGCCGCCGCTTCCGCCACCCGCGCCGGCTCGCCGGGGTCGGGGGGGGATGGCCGGGCGGTGGCCACCGAGCAGTAGGCGCAGCGGCGGGTGCACCGGTCGCCCAGGAGCATGAAGGTGGCGGTGCCGCGCGAGAAGCACTCGCCCAGGTTCGGGCAGCGGGCCTCTTCGCAGACGGTGGTGAGGCCCTGCTCTCGCAGGAGCAGGCGCAGGCCCCGAGCCGCAGGCAGGAGGGGACTCCCTTTGCGGGCCCACGGCGGGAGCCGCAGGACCGGGGGAGCAAGCGCGCTCACTGCTGCTTGACGATGAAGGGCTTGAACTTCTCCTGATCCCGCAACTTCACTTCCGTCCGCTCCGCATCCGAGCGCGTGTTGAAGCTGCCTACCCGCACGCTGAAGAGCCCCGCGCTGTCTCCCTCCGGCGAGACCACGTACGCGTAGAAGCCCTTCTCCTTGAGATGGGCGACCACGGACTCGGCGGTGACCTTGTCCTTCAGGGCCACGACCTGGATCGTGAAGGCGGGACCCTTGCCGGCAGGGGCCGCTTTCGCCGCCGAAGCCGCCTCCGGAGCAGCCTTGGCGGGCGGGGGCTTGGGCTCGGCGCGGGGGGACGCTCCCGCGACGGGCGGAGCCACCTCCGGGGCGGGGGCGGGCGCGCTCTTCAGCGCTGCCTTGGCGGCCGAGGGCTTGGGGCCAGAGGACGGGCCGGAGCCGGCGGTCCCTGCCTTGGTTCGATCCAGGGTGTCGTCGGTCTTTTCCGCCTCCAGCCGCTGGGCGTAGGTGAGGTCCCGGGCGGCGGGCGCAGGCGCCTTGGCCGGCGCCTCCTCCCCCACCACGCGCTCCTCCTGCACGGGACGCGCGGCCAGCACCTCGCCCCCCCCGGAGTCCACGCCCTTGCCCACCATCACCCCGGCCAGGAAGCTCAGGATGAGCCCCGTGGCCCCGGCCATGAAATAGAAGACCAGTTGCTTGTTGGTGAGCTGGATCTCGTAGTAGTAGTCGTCTTGAGCCATTGCCTCTCCGCTCGTGTCGCCGGGGGTCAGGCCCCCAGCTTCCGGAACCCGTCCCTGATGATCCCGGAGACCACCGCCTCCTCCTCTGCCCCGTGCCGCTCCCGCACCCCGAGCTGGATGGCGCCCACCAGCTCGTTGAGCCCCGCCAGCATGAGGCTCTTCCTCTGGTCCGGGGGTAGGTCGGCCACGTTGGCCAGCATCTGATCGTAATCGGCCCGGCCGTACTGCTTCAGGTCCAGCCCGTAAAACAGCGTCTCGTAGCGGCCGGAGACCCGCTGCAGGGCCGTGGCCACGAAGTCGTCCACGTCGTCCCCGCTCCGTCCACGCAGGAAGGCGTAGATCCGGCTCAGCATCTGGTTGAACTTCTCGACCACACCCTCCAGATCCATCTCCCGCTCCCGCGCGAGCACCCCCGCCCCCGCCGCCACCGCCTCTTCGGCTTGGCCGCGCCGGATCACGCCCAGGACGTGGAAAGCCCAGAGGATGCGGCAGGTCTCCAGGTTCGAGAGGTAGGAGACCTGGCAGATCTGCTCCACCGAGGCCCGGCCGGTGACATGGGTCAGGACTTCCTGCTCCTCGTCGGTCAGCTCGAGCTTGTGGAGCACCTCCGTGCTGCCCGTGGGAACGGGAGCGGAGTCGATGGTGCCGATCCCCCGATAGATGAGGCCCCAGGAGCGGGTCCGGCGGATGCCCTCCAGGATGAGGTTCTCCATCGAGAAGTTGAGGGTCACCACATCGTCGAGGCCAGGCTCGCTCATGATCAGCTCGTACTCGCCCCGCGTCCAGGTGAAGACGTCGAGAAGGATCTCCTTCACGTGCTGCTCCACCGCGGGGAGCAGGTCCTCCGGCTCGAGGGCCCCCATCTCCACCAGGACCGTCCCCAGCCGCCGCCCGGGCCGGATCATCTGGCTGGCGTCCAGGTACTGGCGGACCGTGATCTTGCCCTGCAGGAGCAGGCTCTCCCCCATCCGCTCATCGGGGTTGCTGCTCTTGGCGTAGACCACCCGCCCCATGTGGAGGTACAGGCTCTTGGTGACCTGCCCGCCGCGGAAGGTGAGCACCCCCGTCTCCCCGCTGCCCAGCACCGACCTCAGCAGCTCGGGGACGCTGGAGTCCTCGATCCTGCCCCGCAGGGTCAGGTTGCTGCCTTCGGGCTCGGCCTCGGGGACCCTCATCGATCCGTCACTTCTCCCTCCCCAGCGCCTTCATCCAGTCGATGGGCACGGGAAAGATGATGGTGGAGTTCTTCTCGGCCGCGATCTCGGTCAGGGTCTGCAGGTAGCGCAGATGCAGGGCCACGGGCTGGGCCTGCAGCGTCTCGGCTGCTTGCGTGAGCTGCTTGGAGGCCTCCAGCTCGCCGGAGGCGTGGATGATCTTGGCCCGCTTCTCCCGCTCCGACTCCGCCTGCTTGGCCATGGCCCGCTGCATCTCCAGGGGGAGGTCCACGGCCTTGACCGCGACCTGGGTCACCTTCACCCCCCAGGGATCGGTGTGCTGGTCGATCACCTCCTGGAGCATGACCCCCAGCCGCTCGCGCTCGGAGAGCAGCTCGTCGAGGTGGGCCTGTCCCAGGATGCTGCGCAGGCTGGTCTGGGCCTCCTGGCTCGTCGCGTAGAGGAAGTTCTCGACCTGCACCACCGCCTTGAGCGGATCCACCACCCGGAAGTAAACGACGGCATTCACCTTGACGGTCACGTTGTCCCGGGTGATCACGTCCTGGGGGGGCACGTCCAGCACCACCGT